>DASTWJ010000271.1:0-8557 GCA_035776695.1 Bacilli bacterium | reverse complement strand
GAGGTGTTTTTCTGTCTGCCAAAAAGTAGGTGCGCACACATTTTATAACTTTTTATACAAAAAAGTATCGTAAGTTGCCGAATCTGTCGTATAATGGAACCAAGACATTGACAGACAGATGGGAGCGTGAGCGGCATGTGGCAATTGCTGAAAGACCCGCGGATGCGGCGGATCGTATTGGCGAACTTATTCTCCTCGGTGGGCTCGGGGATCACGATGATCGGGGTGCCGTGGCTGATCGTCCATAGGGCGAACGGGGATGAGGTCTTCGGATACACCACGCTGGCGACAACGTTTCTCCTCTTTTTCGCCTCGCCGTATATCGGGGCACTGATTGACCGTTTTTCTCGGAAGAAACTGCTGCTGGCAAGCGAGGTGATCAGTGGCACGTCGGTGGCGGTGTTTGCGGTGTGGGGCTTCCTGTCGGGGCATTTTGAAACATGGCAGTTGATCGGCGTATACTTCGGCGGGTCGCTGTACTACTCGATACACTTCCCGACCCAGTTCGCCTTCACGCAGGAGATCTTCACCCGCGAGCAATACAAGTCGCTCAACTCGGTGCTCGAAGTGCAAAACCAGAGCGCTTCGATGATCGCGGGCGGCTTGGCGTCTCTCCTGATCGACCACGTCGACTACTCGTGGATTCTGATGGCCGATGCGCTGACCTACGTTGCAGGCTTCCTGCTGTTCCTCTCGATTCCGTACCAACGCATTCGGGCGGAAGAGGAAAACGGTGCTGCCACTTCAATGTGGCAGAACATCGGCGAGGGCTTCCGCTATCTCAAGGAACGCCCGCTCCTGACGCTGTTCTTCCTTTGTGCGCTGATGCCGTTCATCGGCGTGATGCTCGGCAACTACCTGTTTCCGGTCTACGTCACCAACGTGCTCCGCAGCTCGGCGGCCGTGCTGGGCGGTTCGGATATGATCTACGCGTTCGGCGCGGCGCTGGCGGGGTTGACTGTACCGCTTTTGATTCGGAAAATGGGTTCTTATGGCACGGTGGTCGTGACGTTTGTGACTTTTACCCTCTCGATTCTGACGATGTACCTGTTCCCGGCGGTCGGCGTGTTCCTCGCGTTCAAAATTTTTAACGGCTGGGGTAATGCGGGCACCCGCGTCGCCCGCAACACGATCATGATGGAAACGGTGCCCAATCACGTCATGGGCCGTGTCAACTCCTTCTTCAGCGCAGCGGGCATGGGGATGCGAGTGCTGGTGATCGGGTCGGCGACGCAGATTGTCGCCTATGCCGGAGCGGAGCAAGCGCTGTTGATGCTGGTCGGCCTGCTCGCCGTCGCTTTCCTTGGCGTCTTCACCAGCCGCAAACTGTTCTCGGAGCCGGTTTGTAAAAATCCTTCCAACACCCTCGGAAACTTCCGCACATAGTGTAGAGAGAAGGGAATGTTGACTCCATCGGTCAGGATTAGAAAAGGAGGTTCGGGAGAGATGGCACAGACGCAGTTGCACGTGCGCGACCTGCGGGTTCGCGTGGAAGAGACGGAGATCATCCGCGGGCTTAACCTCGACGTCCAAGGCGGCGAGGTGCATGCGATCATGGGCCCGAACGGAACAGGCAAAAGCACGCTCGCTCAAGCGCTGATGGGGCATCCCCGCTATGTGGTGACACACGGGGAACTGACCCTCGACGGCGCTGATCTGTTGGAGATGGCCGTCGACGAACGCGCCAGAGCGGGGCTGTTTCTGGCGATGCAGTATCCGGCGGAGATCGCGGGCGTGTCGAACGCCAACTTCCTGCGTTTGGCGGTGAACGCGCGACAGGGGCAAGGCAAGGAACTGCCCGTGCTCCAATTCCACCGCCAACTGCAAGCGAAGATGCAAGACCTCGGCATCGACCCCGCCTTCGCCGAACGCTACCTCAACGAAGGCTTCTCCGGCGGTGAGAAAAAGCGCAACGAGATCCTGCAGATGGCGATGATCAAGCCGCGCCTCGCGATCCTCGACGAGATCGACTCCGGTCTCGACATCGACGCACTCAAAGTGGTGGCGAAGGCGGTGAACGACATGCGATCGCCCGAGATGGGCGTGCTGATCATCACCCACTACCAGCGGCTGTTGCAATACATCAAGCCCGATCACGTCCATGTCCTGATGAACGGGCGCATCGTCAAATCGGGCGGCCACGAGCTGGCGGAGCAGTTGGAACAGCAAGGCTATGATTGGGTAAAAGACGAAGTGGCGAGCACCGAAGCCGAGGATGCGCCACAAGGGGGCGGCGAGTCATGATCGACTCCGCCAAGACGCTCCACGAACAGATCGCCATGCTCTCGCGGTTTCGGATCGAACCGAAGTGGCTGCGCGACCTGCGTCAACAGGCGCTGACCCACTACGAACAGCTCCCCGACGTCACGTGGGAGAAAAGCTCGTTGCAGGCACGGCCCACCGGGCCTTTTTTCCCGACGGCGATGGAACAGAAACCGATGTCGGAGCATGTGGACCTCGACCGACATTTCCGGCACGACACGCGCAATCTGGTGCTCTTCGACAACGAGAAGATCGTCGAACACCGCATGCAAGCCCACCTCGCCAGAAAAGGGGTGCTGTTGACCGGGCTGTCGCTTGCCGTCCGCATCTTCCCGAAACGGATCGAACCCTACTTCGGACAATTGCTCCCCCACACGACGAACAAGTGGCTGGCCTTGCAGACGGCGCTGTTCAACGCGGGGGCGTTTCTGTATGTACCGCGCCACGTCAAAGTCAGCGTGCCGATGCAAGTCTGGTGGCGGCGCACGTCGGGCGGCGGCTTGGTGCATCCGCGCCTGCTCGTCGTCGCGGAAGAGGGGGCGGAGGTGACGCTGCTCACAGGCGAAGTCTCGGAGCTGGAGGAGCCCGCCTTCTCGGTCCTCGCCACCGAAGTGATCGCCAAGCAAGGGGCGCGGGTCAAGATCCTCTCCCTGCAAGAGCAGGACCCGCAGATGACGCGGTTGTCCTTCGCCCGTGCCCATCTGGAAAAAGACGCGGAGGTGAACTGGGTCTATGCCGATGCTGGGGAGAGCTACTCGATCCAAGACTTCACCTCCGTCCTGCACGGCGACGGCGCACGCACGACGCTCGACGCCGTCTGCCTGAACCAAGGGCGGGCACACCTCGACCTGACGCAGACCGCCGCGCATATCGGGCGCTACACGGAGAGCCGAATGCAAGGGCGCGGCATCGTCGGCGATCAGGCCCGCGCCTTCCTGCGCTCCGTGTCCAAGATTGAAAAAGGGGCGGTGGGCACCTCCTCCACCCAAGAGGAGCGGCTGCTCCTGCTGAACAAGGAAGCGCAGGCCCACGCCGTCCCGATGCTGTTGATCGACGAAGAGGACGTCTCCTGTGATCATGCGCTGTCCGTCGGCAAGCTGAACGACGAACACCTCTTCTACCTGATGGCGCGCGGGCTGACGGAAGCGGAGGCGAAACGCCTGCTGCTGCGCGGCTTCCTGTCGCCGGTCGTTGAGGCTACCGGCATGGAAGGCGTGCGCCTCACCCTCTACGACTGGTTGGAAAAGAAGGTGAAGCTATGAGACGCGACGATTTTCCGTTGCTCCAGCAACAGATGAACGACCACCCGCTGGCCTATCTCGACAACGCCGCCACCACGCAGAAGCCGCAACAGGTGCTCGACGCGCTCCACACCTACTACACGCGCTACAACGCCAACGTCCATCGCGGCGTGTACGCTCTTGCCGCCGAAGCGACCGACCGTTATGAAGCGTCCCGCGCCAAGGTGGCGAAGTTCCTCAACGCCCCCTCGGCGCAACAGATTCTGTTCACCAAAGGCACGACGGAAGCGATCAACCTCGTGGCGATGGGGATGATCCTGCCGTTCCTGCGGGTCGGGGATGAGATCGTCGTCACCGGGGCGGAGCACCACAGCAACCTGATCCCGTGGCAGCGGATCGCCAAGCTGGGTGGGGCGACGCTCAAGTTCATCCCGCTAAAAGCGGACGGCACACTCGACCTCGACGCCGCCCGCAAGCTGATCCACCACCGCACCCGCGCCATCGCCGTCGCCCAGATCTCCAACGTGCTTGGAACGGAACACCCGATCCAAGAGCTCGCTGCCATCGCCAAGGAGAAGAACGCCGTCCTCGTCGTCGACGCCGCCCAATCGGTGCCGCACGGGCCGGTCGACGTGCAGCAGCTCGGGTGCGACTTCCTTGCCTTCTCCGGGCATAAAGCGTATGGCCCGACCGGCATCGGCGTGCTCTACGGCAAGCCCGAACTGTTGGAGAAAATGGAACCGTTGCAATACGGCGGCGAGATGATCGACAAAGTGGAACTGCACACCGCCACCTACAAAGAAGCGCCTTGGAAATTCGAAGCCGGCACCCCGCCGATCGCCGAAGCCATCGCGCTGGGCGAAGCGGTCGACTATTTGCAAGACATCGGCATGGAAGCGATCCACGCCCACACCAAAGCCCTCACCGAGTACGCCTATGAGCAACTGCAAGCGGTCGACGGGCTGACGATCTACGGCCCGCCACCTGCTCAGCGCGGCGGTCTGATCGCCTTCAACCTCGGCAACGTCCACGCACATGACATCGCCACTGTACTCGATTCACGGGGGATTGCCGTCCGAGCGGGGCATCATTGCTGCCAGCCGTTGATGCGTTGGCTCGGCGTGTCCTCAACCGTCCGAGCGAGCTTCGGGCTGTACAACACGCGAGCGGAGATCGACCGCTTGGCTGCGGCGCTGCGCGAGGCCAAGGAGGTGTTTGGCGTATGAACCTGTCCGACCTGTACCGCCAAGTGATCCTCGACCACGCGCAACACCCGCGCAACTTCGGTGCGTTGCCCGACGGGCTGAAAGTGGAGCTGCACAACCCGACCTGCGGCGACGAGATCACCCTGTTCCTCACGCTCAAGGACGGGGTTGTGGAAAAGGTGTCGTTTCAAGGGAGCGGGTGCTCGATCTCGATGTCGTCCGCCTCGATGCTCACCGATGCGATCCAAGGGCGACCCGTCGAGGAAGTCCTGCACCTGAACCGCGAGTTCCGCAAGCTGCTCCAAGGGCAGGAGGCGGAAGGCGAGCTGCTCGGCGACCTCGAAGCGCTGTCCGGCGTGACCGCTTTCCCCGCCCGCATCAAGTGCGCCGTCCTCGCATGGAACGCCTTGGAGCAAGGCGTACGATCCCAGAAAGGAGAGGGAGACGCAGATGAGTGATGAACGAAGTCGACATAACGAAGACCAAAAGCAACTGCCCGACCTGCCCGACTACCAATACGGCTTCTCCAAGCCGGATATCTCGATCGTCAAGTTCCAACGCGGCCTGACCCGCAAAACGGTCGAAGAGATCTCGATGATGAAAAACGAACCGGGTTGGATGACCGACTTCCGCTTGAAGTCGCTGGAGATTTTCCAAAGCAAACCGATGCCTCAATGGGGTGGCGACCTGTCCGGCTTGAACTTTGACGATATCACCTATTATGTCAAGCCGACCGAACGGCAGGGCAAGACGTGGGACGACGTGCCGGAGGAGATTAAAGATACGTTCGAACAACTCGGCATCCCCGAAGCGGAACGCAAGTTCCTCGCCGGGGTCTCGGCGCAGTACGAATCGGAAGTCGTCTACCATTCGATGCAAAAAGAGCTTGAGGATCGCGGCGTGATCTTCACCGACACGGATACGGCGCTGCGCGAACACCCGGAGCTGTTCAAAAAATACTTCGGCACCATCATCCCGCCGAGCGACAACAAGTTCGCCGCGCTCAACTCGGCCGTCTGGTCGGGCGGGTCTTTCGTCTATGTGCCGAAGGGTGTGCGCTGTGACGTGCCGTTGCAGGCGTACTTTCGGATCAACAGCGAGAACATGGGGCAGTTCGAACGGACGCTGATCATCGCGGAGGAAGAGTCGTTCGTGCATTACGTGGAAGGGTGTACCGCGCCGGTCTACTCCACCGACTCCCTGCACTCGGCGGTCGTCGAGATCCTCGTCAAAGACCGCGCTCGTTGCCGCTACTCCACGATCCAGAACTGGGCGCCGAACATCTACAACCTCGTCACCAAGCGAGCGGTCGCCCATGCGGACGCGACGATGGAGTGGGTGGACGGCAACATCGGGTCGAAGCTGACGATGAAATACCCCGCCGTCTACATGGTCGGCCCTCGTGCGAAAGGCACCGTCCTCTCCATCGCCGTCGCCGGCAAAGGGCAGCACCAAGACGCGGGGGCGAAAGTCGTCCACCTCGCGCCCGACTGCACCTCGACCGTCGTCTCCAAGTCGATCTCCAAACAGGGCGGCAAGACCACCTACCGCGGGCTGTGCGAGTTCGGGCCGAAAGCGAAAGGATCGAAGGCGAACATCAAGTGTGACACGATTTTATTTGACAAAACCTCGACCTCCGACACCGTGCCTTACAACAACATCCGCACCGACGACGTGACGCTGGAACATGAAGCGAGCGTGTCGAAAGTCTCGGAAGACCAACTGTTCTACCTGATGAGCCGCGGTTTGACCGAAGAAGAAGCGACGACGATGATCGTCATGGGCTTCATCGAGCCGTTTACCCGCGAGCTGCCGATGGAGTACGCCGTCGAAATGAACCGCCTGATCAAGTTCGAGATGAAAGGCTCAATCGGGTAGACGCTTGCTCGGTGGCCGTTACAGTTTCACCCCCTGACCGTCTACTTGACGGCAGGGTATTTTTTTGTCGAAAGGGGTCTGAGGAAGCAGGAGAAATGGAATAGAGTGGGAATACCTTACATAGAAAATGATGTCGGAATTTTGCAACTTGGGGGATAACATCACATGAGTCATAGCCAAACCAACACCTCTTCCACGGTGAACTCGGCCGCAAAGCCACCGGGGTACAAGGAACTCCTACGCAACAAGAACTACCGCAACCTGATCGCCGCCCAGTTCGTCTCGGACTTCGGCGACGGGGTGTATGCGCTCGGGTTGATCTGGGCGATGAAGCAGTTGACCGGCTCGGCGGGGCAGATGTCTTTGGTCTTGGTCGCGGAGATGATCCCCACGATCCTTTTTGGCGTGTTCGCGGGGGCGTTTGTGGACATGGGGAATAAGAAAAGGTACCTGATCTCCGCCGACCTCCTGCGCGGCACGATCGTCGCCGTGCTGGCGGGCTTGTGGATGGCGGGGGTGGTGCAGCCGTGGATGCTGATCGCGGGGGCGTTTCTGATGTCCACCGGCTCGGCGTTCTTCTCACCCGCGCGGATGGTCGCCGTGCGCACGCTGGTGCCGACCGAAGCGATGGTGCAGGCGCAAGGCTTGTCGCAAACGATCAACACCGTCACCAACCTGGCCGCTCCGGCGTTGGCGGCGATGCTGTTGTGGGTGGACATCTCGTTCGCGTTCTGGTTCGATGCGGCGACGTTTTTCCTGTCGTGGCTGTTTCTCTCGCGGATTCGCCATGAGGAGCTCACACAGGTGAAAGTCGGCAACGTCGACACGAAAGCGATGACCGCTTCCTTAAAGGAAGGCTTCCACGTCATCTTCACCACCCCGATCCTGCGGAATTTGATCTTTTATCTCGTGGCCTTGAACTTCCTCGTCTCGCCGATCGGCATCTTGCTGCCAACCTTTGCCCCGACGTCGGCGAGGTTGGCGATGTATGACACGACCTTTTTTGCCGGGGTGTTGTTGGGGTCGATCTTGGTCGGGTTTTGCACCAAGTGGCCGCGGATCGTGCCGCTGGCGGGGGGCTTGGCGGTGGCGTTGGTCGGGTTTGGCTCGTTGGCGTTTGCCGAGCATCTGGCGGTGATCCTGCCGTGCATTCTGTTCGGCGGGATCGGCGTGACGTTTGCCAATGTCAATCTGAACGCGCTTTTCGCCGTGAAAGTGCCGCGCGAGGTGCTGGGGCGAGCCGGTTCGACCGTGCGGATGATGTCGGCGTCGGCGCAACCGATCTCGATGTCACTGGTCGGCTGGCTGATCGTCCTCTACGGTGTGCAGGACCTGTTCCTGACCATCGGGGTGGCGGGGTTGTTCGTGGTCGGGTTGATGCTATTGAACCCGGTGATTCGGAAGACGGATTGAGGAGAGGGAGTCGGCCTGCGGGCGGCTCCTTTTTTCTTGCCCGTTGCGGTGGGCTCTGGCATACTAAAGGCAGTAGTTGTAAGGAGGAAACAAGCATGGAATCCGCATGGGAACGTTACTTTGAATGGATGCGCGGCGAGCAGCGGCGGGTGTTGACCGAGCAAGGCAACATGACCGCTCTGCTCAGCGGCGTTTTGGAAAAGATGATTCAGAAAAAATTCGCTGTGACAAGCGGTTATGTGTACAGTGTGGATGGCAAGATGACGGAGTGTAGCGACATCGTGCTGTTTGACCGGATGCATGCGCCGAAGATGCGGGCGGGACACGCGCCGTTGATTCCGGCGGAGACGACGGGCGTGGTGGTACAGACGCTGGAAGTGCTGACGGACAAGCTGTTGGAGGAAGAAGTCTTGCACCTGCGCGACGTGCGGCGGTTGCCGAAACTGACGCAGCGCGGCTTCACCAGCGGGCTGCCGGTGGCGACGCCGCACCCGTTTACGTTGGGATTGGTCGTCGTCGGGTCGAGCGAGATGAGCTTGGCGGAGATTCGCGATGAAT
>DASTWJ010000270.1:0-16699 GCA_035776695.1 Bacilli bacterium | reverse complement strand
GACAACCCGCCGCCGTCCGCGTCGAGCATCGTGTCCAAGCCGTTCGGAAGCGCGTCGATCCACTCGGACAAGCCGATGTCCCGCAGCGCCGCGAAGATCTGTTCATCCTCGATCGTCTCTGTAAAAAAGGTCAGGTTGTCACGGATCGTCGCGTGAAACAGTTGCACGTCCTGTGTCACCATCCCGATGCGCGAACGCAACTCGGACAGGCGAGTGTCGCGGAGGTCGATTCCGCTCAGTCGAACGATGCCTACTGTCGGGTCGTACAAGCGGAACACCAGCCGCCCTAGCGTGCTCTTGCCGCTACCGGTGCGTCCTAGCAGCCCTAAGATCCGACCCGGTTGCAAGTGCAGGGAGATGTCGTGCAGAATCATCTCCTCCTCGTCATAGCCAAATGACACCCGTTCCATCTCCAGCGCGGGCGTGCCTGCCGGAATGGCAATGCCTCGCCCATCGACGATTCGGCTCCGCGTATCGAGAAGTTCGCTGATTCGCTTGAGGGCGGCCGACGCTTTTTGCAAGTCGGTGAATTGGCTGGCGATGTTTTCGATCGGGCGGCGCAGCATCTCGGTGTAGAAGGAGATCATGTACACCGTCCCGATCGTGATGCCGCCGTGATCGAACAGGAAATAGCCGATGCTCAGGGCTACGGCGTTGCCGATTAGAAATAGACCGGACGTGGTCGACCAGGAGAGGGAGTTCATCTGCATCGCTTTGCGCTCTTTGGCGATCAGGTGGCGGAACGCTTGCGTGAAGCGGTGGAGCACGTAGGACACGCCGCCGTTGGCCCGCACGTCTTCGGTGCCTTGGAGCCGTTCTTCCAAGAAGCCGAAGTAATCGGCCTGCGCCTGACTTAATGCGAGCCAGTGCGGGACGACGACCGAGCGCACGGCGTTGAGCACGACCACGACCAACAGCGTGAATACGGCAAAAGCGGCGCTGGAACGCCAGTCCACCTGCCACAAGGCAACCAACACGCCGATCAACAGCAGGAAACTGCCAAGCACTTGAAAAAGAAACTTGGAAAACATATTCGCCAGCGCCGATACGTCCCCGTCGATGCGCTCGATCATCTCACCGGGCGTTTTCTTGTTGTGAAACGACAGGTCGAGGTGCAGGGTATGAGCCAGCACGTCCAACCGCAGGCGGTTCGTCGCTCGCCAGCCGACCCGTTCGCCCAAGTAGGTGGAGAGAACGGTGATCACCTGTTGTCCGAAGGCGATGGCGAGGAAAAGAAGAGCCGTCCAGATCAAGAGCTTGAGCGGTTGACCGGCTTGGGCGGAGTCGATGAATGTCTTTATGACTTGCGGGTTGACCAACTGAAAGCCGATGGAGCTAAGCAGTAGCAGAAAGAGCAGGAACAGCGAACCTTTTTGCGGCAATAAATACGTGCGGAATAAAGTGCGGTATTTCATGAGGGCGTTTACCTCCGGATAAGTTCCGTTTTATTTCGTTTGTTTAGAAAATTATACCCTGATTCGACTAGAAATGAAACAAGATTGGAGACGGGCAGGAATCGAGGGGGAGGTGAAGAAAAAGAAGTTTGAAAATACTGGATGCTTCGAGGAGGTTTTATTTGCACATGGTATCGATTGACAAGGCGCGAGCGTTCGTGTTTCAGAACGGGCAGTTGTGGGAGCGGGCGTTGTTCAGTTATTTGTTTGACGGGGGATCGTTGGCGCATGTTCACCGCTGTTTGCTGGCGTACAAGAATGAGGACGGCGGGTTCGGACACGGGTTGGAACCTGACATCAAGTGCCCGGACTCGAACCCGTTGGCGCTGGAGTTCCTGTTGTCGGTGGTGCGGGATACGAGACTGCCCGTTGGCGATATTCTTGATGGTACGCCGGAATGGGTGGAGCGGAACCGCAACGAGGATGGCTCGCTCAAGAACCCGGACAACTTGCATCAATACCCGTTTGCCCCGTGGTGGAGCGGGGGCGGACAGACGATCCCGGATGCGATCGTCGGCAACTTGCGCCGGGTGGGGTTGAGCACGCCTTCACTTGAGCAATCGACGGCCAAATGGGCGGCGGAGCATCTGACGGTGGAGAAGATCGTGGCCAATGACTGGCTGTTTATGGCGTATCATGCGCATGATTATTATTTGACGATGGATGATTCGGAAGAAGTACGTCCTTATAAGGAAGCGGCGATTCGCAACATCATCAAGTGTACGGAGCAGGCGCCGGAGAAAAGCAAGTTCGTGCTGCTCCATTTCGCGTCGCGCCCGGACAATGAGGTGTCGCGGGCATTGCCTCCGGAGCTGTTGCAGAGCGTGCTCGACCATGTGGAGCAGTCTCAGCGGGAAGATGGCGGCTGGGATGATGAGCACGGGTTGCCGTATTGGCAGCCGTATTTTACGACGATGGTGTTGTGGGCGTTGAAGAATCACAACCGGTTATAAGCGTCTGTTGGTAGAGAAAGCGGCGATCACTTCTTATTAGAAGAGGTCGCCGTTTTTTTCACAAAACGGGTGAAATTCCATCTCCCGCAAATACTACCCCTAACACCACCACGCTACCTAGGGAGGGGTCTGTATGCCCACCACCAACACCCTCATGGCCGAATACCCCGTCCCGGTCACGCACTTGGACAAGCCGCTCTGGCCTGAGCTTGGGGTCACGAAGGCGGAGTACATCCAATACATGATCACGATGAGCCGCGTGATGCTTCCCCATTACGAGAACCGCCTGCTCACCGTCATCCGCTACCCGCACGGCATCCATGACAAGTCGTTCTACCAAAAAAACCTCCCGGACGGCGCGCCGGAGTGGATTCGGACGCATGGAGTCTGGTCGGACGACTCGCAGCGCGAGATCCAATACATCCTCGCCAACAACACGGCAACGCTGATCTGGCTGGCGAATCAAGCGGCGATGGAACTCCATCCGTCCTACTCGCGAATCGAGAACCTCGACCAACCGACCAACATCGCGTTCGACCTCGACCCCACCGTCAAATCGGTCTCGCTGGAAGGGTTCCAAAAAGCCTCCCGCGTCGCCCTCCTTCTCCAAGAAGTCCTCGGCGACCTCGGCCTGCCCAGCTATCCGAAAACATCCGGCGCGACGGGGATTCAGGTGTTCGTCCCCATCGCCCGCGGGTACACGTTCGACGACACGCGGCGGATCACGGAGTTCATCGGGCGCTTCATGGCGCAGAAAGCGCCGGAGATCGTCACCATCGAACGGTTGAAAAAAAACCGTGGCGACAAGGTGTATTTCGACTACCTCCAACACCACAAAAACAAAACGCTCTCCGGTCCATACACCCCCCGCGCCGTGGAATCGGCTGCCGTCTCCGCACCGCTTACGTGGGAGGAGATTCGCGAAGGCGTGCGCCCCGAGCAGTTCTCCATCCGCACGATGCCCAAGCGTATCGAAGAAGTCGGCGATCTGTTTTTGCCGATGAGCAGGCCGGGGGTGGAAATTCGCGACATTTTGCACTTCATCAAGTACCATCCGAACGGATGAAAATAGGGCGTTGCCGACTAGTATCCACTTTTGTGGTTACGTTTTTGATTTTTTCTCTTGACGAAGGGGAACCCCTCTGATTAAATGGAACTGTCCAAGATTTTCATTTTTTAGCAGGAGGCCTTGAACTTATGCAGGCAGAATATGCGATCATCGGCGGCACCGGCGTCTACGATCCGGCTTTGCTGGAAGACGCAAAACGCCATACGATAGAGACGCCTTACGGACAAGCCGAGATGACGATCGGCACTTATGCGGGCAAGCGCGTGGCGTTTATGCCGCGCCACGGCTACCAACATAGCGTAGCCCCGCACAAGATCAACTACCGCGCCAACATCCGCGCTCTGAAGCAGATCGGCGTCCATACGGTGCTGGCGACGGCGGCCGTCGGCTCGTTGCGTGAGGAATTGGCACCGGGCGATCTCGTGCTGGTCGACGATTTTATCGACATGACCAAGTCGCGCCCACAGACGTTTTACGAAGGGGCACCGGAAGGCGTTGTGCATATCGACCTGAGCGACGCGTACTGCGGTCGCATCCGCGATCATTTGCAAAAAACGGCCGAGTCGATCGACCTGCGCGTGAAAAACGGTGGCCTCTATGTCTGCACGGAAGGCCCGCGCTTCGAAACGCCGGCGGAGATTCGCCTGTACGCCTCTTGGGGCGGCGATGTGGTCGGCATGACGTCCTGCCCGGAAGTGATCTTGGCCAAGGAGTCCGAGATGTGCTACGCCACCGTCGGCATGATCACCAACTACTGTGCCGGCATCTCCAAGCACCCGTTGACCCATCAGGAAGTGGTCGACGCGATGAAAGAAAACGTACAAAAGATCCGCGAGCTGTTCTTCAACGCCATCAAGCAGGGAACGGGGGAGCGCACCTGCGCCTGCCCGCACGCGTTGGCTGAACTGGGCTCGCTGTAACTGGGAGGAATTGATACGATGCAACCGATCCGTTGGACCGGCCATTCTTTGGAAGTGCTCGACCAGACGCTGTTGCCGGAGCAGGAAGTCTGGGAGGATTGCGATACATACGAACTCGTCGCTGAAGCGATCGAGAAGATGAAAGTCCGCGGCGCACCCGCGATCGGGGCGACGGCGGCGTACGGCATCGCCATCGGGGCCCAAGCGGGCACCGACCGCCCGAAGTCCGCTTACATGGACTACCTCGACCACGTCTGCGTGCGACTGGCGAAGACCCGCCCGACGGCGGTCAACCTGTTCTGGGCGATCGACCGCATGCGCAGCCTGATCGAAGCCAACGCCGACCTGAGCGTACAGGAACTGGCCGACCTGATCACCGCCGAAGCCAACTCGATCGCGGCGGAAGACATCGAGTTGAACAAGCGCATGGGCCAAAACGGGTTGCCCTACATCCCGGAGAACGCCCGCATCCTGACCCACTGCAACACCGGCTCCCTCGCGACCGTCGACTACGGCACGGCGCTGGGTGTGATTCGCGCTGCCCACGAAGCGGGTCGCAACGTGAACGTCTATGCTGACGAGACCCGTCCGTATCTGCAAGGGGCGCGTTTGACGGCGTTTGAACTGCATCGCGACAACATCCCGGTCACCGTCGTCACCGACTCGATGGCCGGCTACCTGATGCAGCAGAAGATGGTCGATCTCGTCATCGTCGGCGCCGACCGCATCGCAGCCAACGGCGACGCGGCGAACAAGATCGGCACCTACTCGCTGGCGGTGCTGGCGCAGCATCACGGCATCCCGTTCTACGTGGTCGCTCCGATGTCCACGCTGGATTATGCGATGGAGAGCGGCTCGCTGATCGAGATCGAGCAGCGCTCGTCTGACGAAGTGGTGTTCATCGGCGGCAAGCGCATGGTGCCGGAGGGCGTTCCGGCGCTGCACCCGGCGTTTGACGTGACCCCGCACGAGTTGATCACCGCGATCATCACCGACAAAGGCGCGGTCGAGAACCCGAACACGGAAGCGATGCGCAAACTGATCGACTAATCGTAGCAAGGAGGAGGCAACCCCTCATGACCGAATCGTTAACCACCAATGCGAAAATCGCTGAAACCCGAGCGGAACTGCTCGACGCCGCACAAAAGATGGTGCGCACCGGCCTTGTCGCCGCCGTTTGGGGCAACGTGTCGGCTCGCGTACCCGGTACGAATTACGTAGCGGTGACCCCGAGCGGCGTGGAGTATGAAACGCTGACCGCCGAGATGCTCCCCGTGGTCGATCTCGAGACGGAACAGGTCGTCGACGGCAAGCTGAAGCCGACGTCCGAATTGCCGTTGCATCTGGCGATCTACCGCGCTCGCGAAGATGTGCTGGGCGTGATGCATACGCATTCCGTCTACGCGTCCGCCTGCTCGGTCGCGCAAAAGGAGATTCCGCCGCTGATCGAAGACATGGCGCAAGTCGTCGGCGGCTCCGTCTCGGTAGCCAAATACGCGCTGCCGGGCGGCCCCGAACTGGCGAACCATGTGATCAAGGCGCTGGGCAAGAAAGGCGCCGTCCTGATGGCCAATCACGGCGTGGTCGGCGTCGGCGACACGGTGGCGGAAGCGCTTCGCGTCTGCATGATCGTGGAAAAAGGCGCGCAGATCTTCGCCATCGCCAAACAGATCGGCAATCCCGTGTTGCTCTCACATGAAGATGTCGAGTGGCTGCGCGACAAATACAAACACCACTACGGCCAACGCGAGCTGTAGAACAGGGAAGGGGACGTGAGAGATGGGACGCACACTGATTCATAGCGCGGTCATCGTACCGGTGATCGACGACAGCTACTTCAAGGAAGGGTACTTGGTGATCGACGGCAACCGGATCGCCGAGGTCGGCGAAGGAGCTTACACCGGTTCGACCGACGGTTTCGACCGCGTGGTCGACGCCAAAGGCAAGCTGGCGATGCCGGGTCTGGTCAACACGCACGGCCACGCGGCGATGACGCTTCTGCGCGGCTATGCGGACGACATGCCGCTCCAACAGTGGCTGGAAGAGCGCTGCTGGCCGATCGAAGCGAAGATGAACGACGATGACATCTACTGGGGTTCGCAACTGGCGATTCTCGAGATGTTGAAGGGCGGCACGACGACGTTTACCGACATGTTCTATTTCATGGACCGCACGGCTCAGGCGGCGGAAGAGTCGGGCATCCGTGCCGTGCTCTCGCGCGGGCTGGTCGGCTTCGACCCGGAAAACGGTCGCAACCTGATCGGCCAAGCGGTCGAGTTCAACAAGAAGTGGCACAAGGCGGCAAACGGCCGCATCACGACGATGTTCGGCCCGCACGCGCAATACACCTGCCCGAACGATTATCTTGAGCAGGTCGTGAAGATCTCCGAGGAGATGGACTTCCCGCTTCAGATCCACATGTCGGAAACGGCGTTCGAAGTCGAGCAATGCAAACAGCAAAACGACGGGCTCACCCCGCCGCAACTGTTTGAGAAACTCGGCCTGTTCAACCGCCCGACCGTCGTGGCTCACGCGGTGCATGTGACGGACGAAGACATCGCGATTCTGAAAAAGTACGATGTCAAGATCGCCCACAACCCGGACTCCAACCTCAAGCTCGGCTCCGGGGTAGCTCCGGCGTTGAAACTGCTGGAGGCGGGCCTGACCGTCGGTTTGGGCACGGACGGAGCCGCTTCGAACAACAACCTCGACATGTTCGAGGAGATGCGCATGGCGGCGATGCTCCACAAAGGCGTGAACCAAGACGCTGTCGCAGTCAACGCGTTCAAAGCGGTGCAGATGGCGACCAACGAAGGCGCGAAGGCGCTGTTCTTGGAAGACACGCTGGGCACCTTGCAACAAGGCGCACTGGCCGACGTGATCCTGCTCGACATCGAACAACCGCACTACTACCCGCACCGCCACAACTTTATCGCGCACCTCGCGTACGCGTCCAACTCTCATGACGTCACCCACGTGTTCGTCGACGGGCAGTTGGTGGTCGAAGATCGCAAAGTCCTGACCATGGACGAAAAGCGTATCTACCAAGAGGTTGAGCGCATTTGCGAACGTTTGTACGCGGACGCGAAATAGGGACAGGGCAAGCAACAAGTGGCAAGTAATGTGACGCTGCACCCGGAAATTACATCGCCACAACACGGCGCATTTTCAAAAATACGTAAGCCCTCTAAACAGAATGGGCTATCACGCAACACGCACGAAATCCCTCGTTGTCCAAGGACACGAGGGATTTTTCATATACCATTTTTTTCCTGCGAAGTTGTTCTACCACAAAATGATTCCATTCTATTGCCCCATCTTCACCGCACCGCTCGTCTTCCGGATCGCCACGCCCTCTTTTTCCAGAACCGCCTCTCGCCGCCGTTGCGAGACTTCGAAGCTGGTCATCGGCTCTCCCGCTTTGCGCTTGTCCAACCGCACCTGCACCAGTTTGTCATGCGGGTTGACCGGCAAGTAGGACGTGAGGAATTCAACGGTTTCCGCCACATACTTATGCGGATCGGTGTTATACGTCCCCACATGCTGATCCGTATCGCAGATCCACAACTTCGTCTCCTTCGCGGTCGACGCTTCTTTCAATTTCAAACTCTCCGTGTACGGAATCACCGGGTCTCGCTTGGCATGGATCAAGAACACCGCCTGATGTTCCATCTCTTGAATCGAGCGAATCGGCTGTACGTCCTCCGGCTTGATTCCCGTCAGCAACCGCGCTTCCAGCAGCACGACATCCGGGTGAATCTTCACATAGGGCAGAGGAGAGAGCTTCTCCATGTTGTCTCGCAAGTAGCTGTCCAGCTTCGCATAAGGCGAATCGGCGACCACCGCCTTGACCTCTCGAAATTGCGGGGCGATGTCCAGCGCCGTCGCCGCCCCCATCGAGAAGCCAACCAACCCGATCTGTTCATACCCGAGCCGCTTGGCATAGGCGATCGCCCCCAGCAGATCGTTGCGCTCATAATACCCGAACGAGGTCTCGTTGCCGCCCGATTGACCCGCCCCGCGAAAATCAAACAGGAGCGAGGCGATGCCTTTGGCGTTCAACGCCCGCGCCATCTGCAACGCTACCTGCGCACTTTCGCGATTTTCCGAATAGCCGTGAGCAAAGATCACGATCCGCCTGTTCTGCTCCTTCGATTGAATCAGCCAGCCCCTCAGCTTCACCTGATCCTCGGCGCTTTCAAACGCCACATTCTGATACCCGAGCCCATACGATTCCGGGCTGCTCTTCAACGGCATGCGCTCCGGCTGCAGGTACTGTTCCGCCAACGCCCCGACCACCAGCGATGGGGCAAGGTAGTACAGCCCGACGAGCACGACACAGATCACCATCCATAGTTTCCATTTCATATAAAAACCCCCGAATCCGCTACCATTCGCTGGTCTCCATTTATCTCCAATTCGGGGGGTGTTCATTCGCGAAACGCAAAACAAAAACCAGGCAATGTCGGGCTGCCTGGTCTTGCTTGGGGTGTATAGTCATTTTTAGGTTCGGGCATGGTACAACTGTAAGAATTTACGCCTACGCCTATGCTTTTGATTTCTGCGAGATCGTCGAACGCACTTGTTGGTTGCGCAGCGAACAGAGGTTGTTCGGGAGCGGGAGCTGGCGCAGGTTCGGGTTGGCCCAACCCTCCATCTGCAAAAGACCTGTCAGCCCGATCTGTTGCGCCATCTCGGCTGCAAACCGTTGAACTTCCTCGGTGGAAACCGTCCTACAGGTTGAAGATGTCATCCGGTTCACCCCCTTGGTGTTGTGGTACTAGTATCTCCGCCCGACCCTGCGCTATGTTGATTGCTTTTTACCATCCGACAGGCAGACGTTGCCTGTTTCTCTATGGTACAATGGGGCGTGAAGAGGAAGGAGCTGTGAGCATGCGTATCCTGATTTCCAACGATGATGGCGTGTCGGCTGAAGGCATCCGCGAACTGGCGCACGGGATGAAGGCGCTCGGCGACATTTACGTCGTCGCACCTGACCGCCAGCGCAGCGCCGCCGGACATGGCATCACGTTACATAAGCCGCTTTATGTGGAAGAAGTAGATCTCGGCTCCGGCATCCGAGCCTATGGCGTCAGCGGCACGCCGGCCGATTGTGTGAAGATCGGCGTCAACGAGATCATGAAGGACACACCGCCCGACTTGATCCTCTCCGGCATCAACCAAGGGAGCAACCTCGGCAACGACGTGATGTACTCCGGCACCGTGTCGGCCGCCATCGAAGGGGCGATCCAAGGCTATCCCTCGATCGCCGTGTCCCAATGCGGGTACAAGAACCTCGATTACGGCCCGGCAGCGGCATTTACTGTCAAACTGGTGCAGGAAGTACTAAAACAAGGACTTTTGCCGGACACTATCCTCAACGTCAATGTGCCGGAGCTGCCCGCGAACGAGATCAAGGGTCATAAGATCACGTCGCTCGGCACCCGTCGCTATCACCAGATCTATGAAAAGCGGTTATCGCCGCGCGGCACGCCCTATTACTGGCTCGCCGGCGGGCTGCAGGACCTGCCGAACGAAGCGCACACCGATATCGAGGCGACGAAGGACGGGTATATCTCCGTCTCGCCCGTGCATTTCGACTTTACGAACCATGACTTGATCGATACGATCAAGCAATGGAACTTGTAAGCGAACACCGGAAATCAACCTGACGACTGATGAGGAGGATGCGCGAATGGAAGAGCATATTCAGACCACGCTTGGCACGTTGGAAGTGACGGACGACACCGACTTTTACGTGGTGGTGGATTTTCTGAACCGCACGTTGAAGGAGTACAACCTCGTGTTCGGCCTGACCAAAGCGGAAGAGGCGGGCGCGCTCCAAATCACGGTGTACGAAGAGACGGCGGGGCAACTGAACTAACGCACCCCCGCGTCACAGAGAAACTTTTTCAAAACCTGGGAGAGACGTATGAAGAAATACATCGGTTGGATCGCGGTGGTGCTGGTGCTTCTGATCGGAGGCACCATCTTCGCCGTTCGGGAGATTACGTATGCTCAGTACGTCGGGGCGGAGGAAGCGGCGCAGACGGTGCTCGACAAGACGCCGCTGAGCAAGGTCGCCGAAGTGGAGCCGTACACGGGCGGCATGAATGGATTTTTCTTTCGCGGGCCGGATGAGTTGGGCCGCGAGCTGTATGTGTGGACGCAAAAAGGCAAGGTCGTCGCCACCGCCTATGCCGATCAGGGGATGAGCCGCGAGGAAGCGATTCAAGCGGCGCAGAAGCCTGTCTGGGCGGAAAAGTTGGTGCGCGAATCGATGCATCAGCGCAAGTTGCTGAAGGCGGTCGAAGTGGTTCACGCGTACCCCGGTCCGATCCTGCCCAACTCGAAGGCGCAGTTTCGCACTGCGCCGAGCAAGTTCGTCTGGGAGATCTACGGCAAGCTCGAAGACGGCAACTACGGCTACACGTACGTTGATTTTATCCACGGGCAAGTGGTGTGGCAGATCGCCTTGCCCGACCCCGAGGATCAGGAAGAGGAAGTTAAGTAAAAGACACCCTGTCACCGACAAGCCCGTGCGGCGCGTTGGGGGCGGGGTGTTGTTTTTTCCTGTAGAATCCTAACCACAGGCGCGGCGGGGTATGGTATACTGAGTCAGTGACGTTATGTAAACTGATTGATTCGGACATGACATATAGATACGGAAAAGGAGGGATGTCCAATGTCTCGAATCCGATGGGTCCCGATGGTGGTGTCCTTGTCTCTTACGTTGTCGTTGTTGTTTGGCGGGTGGGAGTTGTATCGGAATTTCGGCTTGGTCGCTCCCCTCGAAGAACAACTGCAAGCGAACGCGGCGGTGACCGACGTGCAGACGGTGGTCTCCGGCCAAGTGCGTGAAGTGCAGATCGGGTTGAAAAAAGTCCAAGACCTCCAGACCACTTACGAAGGTCTGGCGGCGACCGTCCATGAAGCGATGGGCGACGCGGTGGCGATCGACGTCACCGACAACCGCAAGCAGGATCAAAACTTGCAGGACGTGTACCGCTCGATTCAACCGACCTTGTATGAAGGCATCTCGAAGGGCGAATTCCCCGAGATGATCGCCAAAGTCGAGGCGAACACCAAGGCGGCCGGTGTTGACGGTCAGATTTCGATGAACGACAAGTATGTATTTGTCCAACTGGAAAAGGGGGATCATTACCTCTATGAAATCTTGCCGTACAACTCCGTGACGGGCGATCCGTTGAAGGGAGTGTCGGCGCTGTGAAAAAGGTACTCAAAGAACTGATCATCGGGGTCGGCCTCGCAACGGCCCTGTTTGCCGGGATTACGTTTAGCATGAACGTGCTGCCGTTCGTGTTGTTGTTCTCGATGTTGCTCGCGATCACCGTGTTGGTCGAGAAAAACAAAGGCGCGGCGACCGGCGCTTCGCATGAAGTGGCGAAGTCGCACCGCGTGGAGTTTGAGCAGATCGGCGGTCAGGACATGGCGAAGCGCGAACTGATGGAAGCGCTCGACTTCCTGCGCCACCGTGAGAAGCTGCAGACGCTGGGCATCCGCCCGCTCAAAGGCTTGATCCTGACCGGCCCGCCCGGCACCGGCAAAACGATGCTGGCGAAGGCGGCGGCGACCTACACCGATTCGGCGTTCGTCTCCGCATCCGGTTCCGAGTTTGTCGAGATGTACGTCGGTGTCGGCGCGTCTCGCGTCCGTGACCTGTTTAAGAAAGCGCGGATGCTCGCGAAAAAGGAAGGCAAAGACTCCGCGATCATCTTCATCGACGAGATCGATGTGATCGGCGGCAAGCGCGGCTCTTCCCAGTCGCACCAAGAGTATGACCAAACGCTGAACCAACTGCTGACCGAGATGGATGGCATGGGCACGACCTCGTCGCCGATGGTGCTGGTGATTGCGGCGACCAACCGTCTCGACATGCTCGATTCGGCGCTGATCCGTCCGGGCCGCTTCGACCGCCAGATCAAAGTCGATCTGCCGGACAAGACCGGTCGCTTGAGCATTTTGGAGATCCAAACCAAGAACAAGCCGCTGGCGGCAGGCGTCGACTTGGACAAAGTGGCGCAGGAATCGTTTGGCTTCTCGGGCGCACAACTCGAATCGCTGACCAACGAAGCGGCGATTCTGGCGATGCGCGAAGGCAAGGAAGAGATCGAGCAGATCCACTTCCGCGATGCGGTCGACAAAGTGCTGCTCGGGGAAAAGACGGGCAAGCGCCCGCGCCAAGAGGAGTTGGAGCGCGTCGCCGTCCACGAGCTGGGGCACGCGATCACCTCCGAGCTGGTGCGCAAGCAGTCCGTCTCGCACATCACGATCTCCCCGCGCGGCAACGCGCTCGGCTTCGTGCGCCAAGTACCGGAGTCGGACGGCTACCTCTACACCTACGACCAGCTGATCAACCAGATCATCATCGCGCTGGGCGGCACGGTCTCGGAGGAGTTGATCTACGACAACCGTTCCACCGGCGCACAAGGCGACATCCAGCAGGCGACGAACATGGCGCGCACGATCGTGGCTTGCGGCCTGTCCACGCTCGGCATCGTCGACATGGACAACCTGCAGCGCAACGTGTTGGACGAAGAGATTCGTCGCATCTTCGCCGATGTCTACAACAAGACCCGCGAGATGCTCCAACCGTTTGAAGCGGGGATTCGCACGTTGTCTGTGAAACTCGTGCGCGAGGAAAACATGACCGGCGACCGGTTCCGCATGTGGATGGAGGAGCAGGTTGTGCATGAATTGGCAGTATAACCCATATTTTTAACAACCCATCACTTGATGTAAGTGGTGGGTTGTTTATTACATTTCAAATTTATACTGGTATTCTATTAATATTCGTGGTAAGATATGTCTGAAAAGAAGGAAATATCGGACACTGATGATTCAGAACTTACAGAGGAGGTTTCTGAATGGATACGACTGCAGATCAGGTGCTGATGTTGATCGGGTTGATCGTGGCCGGCATGGCTGTTTTTTACGGTTTCCACCGGGTCCAGCAAGCCCTGCAGCGCACCAAAGGCGTTCGCAAAAACGAAGAAGAACGCCAGATCCTCTACTGATTCGACATCATGATGCTTACATACAACTTGGGGACGAAAAGACCTGACAACGCGATTTGTCAGGTCTTTTTTGGTTATCCTAGAAAAGATTATGTGTCCACCACAACCGATGCGGAAGAGAGGGGGCGTTGCGGCATGAAGAGCAAACGAGTAGGTCTGATCGGCGCGGGCACGATGGGCTGCGGGCTGGCGGAGGCGATGGCCGCCAAAGGGTTTGACATCGCGCTGGTCGGCCGCACTCCGGAGGATTTGCAACGGGCGGAAGCGCACTTGGAACGGGTCTTGACCAGACGCTTGCAAAAATGGAGCCTGACGGAAGCGGAGAAGAAGGCGATCCTTTCCCGCATCCGTCTGACCGTCGACTGGGGCGAGTTGAAAGCCTGCGGGTTGGTGATCGAGGCGATCTGGGAGCGTCTTCCTGATAAAATCGCCGTCCACCGGCAGATCGAGCAGGTCGTAGGTGCAGAAGTGCCCATCGCCTCTAACACCTCAACCCTCTCGATCACGGAGATCGCTGCCCAGCTACAACACCCCGAGCGGCTGCTGGGTCTGCATTTTCACTACCCGCCCGACCGTCGCGAGCTGGTCGAGCTGGTGCGCGGCGAGCAGACGTCTGATGAAACGGTCGCGACCGGTCGCGCGTTTATCGAATCGCTCGAGATGACGGCGGTTCACGTGTTCGAGTCGCCGGGTTATGTGACGACGCGCCTGATGCTTCCGCTGATCAACGAGGCGATCGCGTTGCTGACGGAAGGGGTCGCCACGGCGGAGGACATCGACACGGCGATGGAGGTCGGCTACGGCTTTCACAGCGGGCCGCTGACGTTGGCCGATCGCTTCGGTCTCGATTCGGTGTTGAAGACGATGGAAGCGCTGTTTAGCGAAACGGGCGACCCGAGGTACCGCCCGACACCCCTTTTGCGGCAAAAAGTGCGGATGGGACAACTCGGGGTGAAGACGGGCGAAGGGATTTTTCGCTATGACGAAGGAGGGAACCGGCTCTCATGAATATCCTCGTGCTCAACTGCGGCAGCTCCTCCTTGAAATACCAACTTTTCGCGATGCCGGAAGAACAGGTGTTGATCCGCGGCGGCGTGGAGAAGATCGGCAGCGAAGAGGCGGTTCACAAGTATCAGGCGGGCGAGAGGGAAGAGAAGACGACATCGACGATCCTCGACCATCGGGAGGCGTTGCGCCAAGTGCTGGCGACGCTGACAGCTCCCGAGGTCGGGGTGTTGCAGGATGTGCGGGAGATCGACGCGGTCGGGCATCGGGTGGTGCATGGCGGCGAGCGATTTGCCGTGTCCACGCGGATCGATGCGGCGGTGAAGGCGGCGATCAAGGAGATGTTCGACCTTGCGCCGCTGCACAATCCCGCCAACCTGCTGGGCATCGAAGCGATGGAAGACGTGTTGCCGGAGGTGCCGCAAGCGGCCGTGTTCGACACGGCGTTTCACCAGACGATGCCGCGTGAGCATTACCTCTATCCCGTGCCCTATGTGCTCTATGAACGGCACAAAGTGCGCCGCTACGGCTTTCACGGCACGTCGCACCGCTATGTCGCCTCCCGCGTGTCCGACCTGCTCGACCGCGACCTCTCCCGCTTGAACTTGATCTCCTGCCACATCGGCAACGGCGCGAGTCTCTGCGCGATCGAACAGGGGCGCTCCGTCGATACGTCGATGGGGATGACCCCGCTCGAAGGCGTGATGATGGGCACCCGCAGCGGCGACATCGACCCCAGTTTGCCCGAATTTGTGATGGAAAAAGAAGACCTGTCGCCCGAGGACGTCTCCTCGATGCTGAACAAGCACAGCGGCTTGTACGGCGTCTCCGGGATCTCCGGCGACATGCGCCAGATCGACGACGCGCGGAAAAAGGGGAGTGCGCGCGCCGCCGTCGCGTTTGCGATGTATGAGTACCGGATCCGCAAATACATCGGCGCTTATGCCGCCGCGATGAACGGCGTCGACGCGATCCTGTTCACGGCGGGGGTCGGGGAGAACAGCGCGTTGCTCCGCCAGACGATCTGCGAAAAACTAACCTATCTCGGCGTGGAACTCGATCGCGAGGCGAATGAAGCGGGGACGGGGGAGCGGGTGATCTCCACGCCGAACTCCCGCGTCGCCGTCTGCGTGATCCCGACCGACGAAGAACTGATGATCGCCCGCGATACGTTCGTGCTGGTGCAACAACCCAACATTGGCAAGAGGTAGCGATCCGTGGTAGAATAGTCTTTGATACTCTTACATATAAACTCGATTTCACTACCTTGTATTCGGTGTTGAAACAGTTGGAGGGATAGCAGTGACGACGAAAGCAACGATCGCAACCATCGGCCAATATGTCGACCAAGAAGTCTTGTTGGAGGGCTGGCTGTGGAATAAACGCACGACCGGCAAGATGGCCTTCTTGAACCTTCGAGACGGCACCGGCTTCATCCAAGGCGTGCTCGCCAAAGCGGAAGCGCCGGAAGAACTGTTCGAAACGGCTAAGGGCCTGTCCCAAGAGTCTTCGGTTCGCGTGACCGGCTTGGTGCGTGCGGATGAGCGCGCCCAAGGCGGCTACGAGCTGACCGTGACCGGCATCGAAGTGGTGGCGCGCACGGAAGACTACCCGATCACGCCCAAGGAGCACGGCGTCGACTTCCTGCTCGACCACCGTCACCTGTGGATCCGTTCGCCGCGCCAACGAGCGGTCCTGAAGATCCGCGCCGAGGTGATTCGCGGCATGCGCGATTACCTCGATTCGAACGGTTTCACTCAAGTCGACCCGCCGATCCTCACCCCGTCCTCGGCGGAAGGTACGACCAACATGTTCCAAACGGAATACGTCAACGGGGAGCAGGCGTACCTGTCCCAATCCGGCCAGCTGTACATGGAAGCGGCTGCGATGGCGCTGGGCAAAGTCTACTCCTTCGGCCCGACCTTCCGTGCGGAGAAGTCCAAGACGCGCAAGCATATGAACGAATTCTGGATGATCGAGCCGGAGATGGCGTATGTCGAGCATTCGGAGAACATGATGATCCAAGAGGCGTTCGTCAAGCACACGATTCGTCACGTGCTGACCCACTGCCAACAGGAACTGAAGACCCTGCAACGCGACACGGCCGCGCTGGAGCAGGTGGTCAACGAAAAGTTCCCGATCATCACCTACGCCGAAGCGGTCAAGATTCTGCAGGAGAAGGGCCACGACTTCCCGTACGGCGAAGATTTCGGCGCACCGCATGAGACGGAGCTGACCAACCACTTCTCGCTCCCGGTGT
>DASTWJ010000269.1:0-16898 GCA_035776695.1 Bacilli bacterium | reverse complement strand
TTATCTGCTGCCGAGGATCTTGGCTGATTTTGTGCGCGAGTACCCCGAGGTGGAGGTGCAGGTGCGGATCGCCAACACGGAGGAGATCGGGCAGATGATGCTCAACCACCGGCTGGATATCGGGTTGGTGGAAGGGCGGTTGGAGGAGCGGCGGTTGTTGGTGACGCCTTTTCTGGAAGATGAGATGCTGTTGCTGGCCGCGCCGGATCACCCGTTGGCGGGAAATGAGGTCGTGTCGGCAGAGGACTTGGCGCAGGAGACGTTCGTGATGCGCGAGGCGGGGTCGGGCACGCGGGTGGTGGCGGAGGCGGCGTTGGCGCGGATAGGACTGCCGTTGATGCAGACGCAGGCATCGCCGCGCAAGCAACTGGTGATCTCCTCCACGCACGCGATCAAGGAACTGGTCGAACGCGGAGTGGGGCTGACGCTGCTGTCCAAGTGGTGCGTACAGAAAGAGAGACAATACGGCACGCTGGTGCCGTTACAGACCGGCGCGGGTCAGTTTACCCGCCCACTGGCCATCGTTGAACGGGAGCAACAGTTTCTGACCCGCACTGTGCAGGCGTTCCGTGAGCGGGTGGTTGCGTTTGGGGAGAGGGAGGAAGAGGGGATAAGGTCTTAGCCGGTGAGGGCTTCTTCCAGTGCCTGTCGCACTTCCTCCGAGGAAGCAAACGGCGGCTCGATCTGCAACAGGCGTCGCAACAAGCCTCGCGTCGCTTCCGTCAGCTTCAATTCCACTTCCCAACTGCCTTCCTCATGCCCTTTTTCAGGTTCGTACGTACTGTATAACAGGAACAACAGAAAATGCCCCATCGCATAGAAATCGCTGGTGAAGCTCACTTCCCGGCGTATTTGTTTTTCCTCGACATAGGCATCCAGATCGTCCGCTTCCATCGTCGGGGCCTCGCCGATGCGTCGCGCCAACCCGAAGTCGATCAGCCGCAAGCGCCCGTCGGCGAGAATCACGTTGGGAATCCGCACGTCGCGGTGGACGATTCCTCGCCGATGCAGAAAAGCGACGATGTCGAGCAACTCGGACAGGATTTGCAACGCTTCCTTTTCCCCATAGCGCTTTCCTTCCAAGAAGATCAGGTCCTCAAAGTTCGGGCCGCGCATGTACTCCATCGCGAAAAACAACTGCCCTTCCCACTCGAGCTTCGCCGACAGTTTCGGGATGCTCGGGTGGTCGAGCGAGGCGAGCATGTTCGTTTCGTACTCGTACATCGGCCGGCCTTTGGCTCCGTGGCGGCGGCTGGGTTTAACCTGTTTGAGCACCAAGTCATGCTCAGTGTCCAGATCACGACACAGGTAGGAGACGCCGTATGCCCCGATGCCCAACACCTGCTCGATCCGATACCGCCCCGCGATCACCCGTCCTGTGCGTAGTGGGCGGTCGATGAACCAACTGTAGAGTTCTTTCCCGAGGAGCGTCACCCGCTGTCGTAAAGACATGCCCTTTTGCATCCCTGATCCCTCACCGTTCTGTCTGTCGTTCTTTCCATTGTAACATCCTGACAGGCACACAAGGGCACCTGCGGAAATATGGTGAAGCAAAAAGCTATGGCAAAAGGGGTTTTGACCTTGCAGATTCATGTGGTTCAAAGCGGAGAATCGCTGTGGGCGATCTCGCAGAAATACGGAATCTCGTTTCAGGAGATCGTCGAAGCCAATCAACTGCCGGATGCGAGCTTCCTCGTCGTCGGGCAGGCGTTGGTGATCCCGATTTACGGCCGGTATTATTTCGTGCAGCCGGGCGATTCGCTGTGGGCGATCGGGCAGCGTTTCGGCTTGAGTTGGCAGGAAGTCGCTCGCATCAACGGACTGCGGCCGCCGTATGCCCTGCATGTCGGCATGCGCTTGTATATCCCGAAAAAGACGACGGAGCCGACTGTCGAGGTGAATGCCTATATTGAGCCGGGTGAAGCGGTGTCTTCCGGCGAGCGGGAGGTGGTGCGCAAGGCGGCGCCGTATCTGACCTACCTCGCGCCGTTCTCGTCGCGCGTCAACCGCGACGGCACGCTGACGTTGCCGCCGCTCGATGAGTTTCCCGAGATCGGTCGGCAGCACGGCGTGACGACGATGTTGGTCGTCAGCAACTTGGAGGGCGGGCAGTTCTCCCGCGAGCTGGGGCGGCTGTTCCTGAATAACGAAGCGCTCGCCAACAAGCTGATCGACAACATCATCGCCACGGCGCGGCGGTACAACTTGAACGACGTGCATTTCGACTTCGAGTTCCTCGCGCCGGAGGATCGGGAGAAATACAACGCGTTCCTGCGCAGAGCGGCGGCGCGGATCAAGGGGGAAGGCTTCCTCTTCTCCACCGCCCTCGCCCCGAAAACATCGGCCACGCAAAAGGGCGAATGGTACGAAGCCCACGACTACAAAGTCCACGGCGAAGTCGCCGACTTCTCCGTGCTGATGACCTACGAATGGGGCTATTCCGGCGGCCCGCCGATGCCCGTCTCGCCGATCGGTCCGGTGCGTAAGGTGTTGGAGTACGCGTTGACCGAGATGCCGGCGAACAAGATCATGATGGGGCAGAACCTCTACGGCTACGACTGGACCCTGCCTTATAAGCCGGGCGGCAAGTACGCCAAAGCGATCTCCCCGCAAGCGGCGATCGCCCTCGCCCGCAAAGAGAACGTCGCGATCGAATATGACGAGAAGGCGCAAGCGCCCTTTTTCCACTATTGGGACGACGCGGGCAAAGAGCATGTCGTCTGGTTCGAAGACGCGCGCAGCCTGCAAGCGAAGTTTGACCTGATGAAGGAGCTCGGCGTGCGCGGGATCTCCTATTGGAAGCTCGGCTTGCCCTTCCCGCAGAACTGGTTGCTGCTGGAGGATAACTTCCGGATCAAGAAGAATTGGCGATAGGGTTGTGAAAAGCTGCCTTCCTGCGCGGAGGGCAGCTTTGTGATATACTGGAAACTAATTCGAATCCATAAGCTTATGCAAAGGACGGTGTCATCGCATCATGACATACAAGCGGATCACGGTGCATACGCGCAGTTACGAAGCGTTCTCCGACCTGTTTGCGCAGATCGCCAACTTGACGCTTGGCGCAGATGAGGAGCAGCAGGTGGAAGGCGTGAAGATCACCAATGACGGCGACGTGGAGCAGGACTACCTGGACACCATGAAGCGCAAGACGGACGTCGCGGTACTGAAAGTGCGCGGGCAGGCGACGAAGATTCTGCAACATGGCGACGTGTTTGAAATTCTGCTGCCGATGCCGGAGTCGACGCTGGCGTAAGGGAGGAGGAGGGCGTTTCCAAGGGATTTTCCTTGCATAAGTCCTCCCTCATGCGTGTAACCTTATTTTTTCTGGAAAAGTTGGAAAGCCGCGTGGCTCTATGGGTCAGGCGGTTTTTTAATGGGTAAAAATACCTAGACTACTATTCACAAAAAGATCATCTATATGTATAATGAGAAGCATCGCTTAATTCCCGACATTTTGGTCGGGAAGCGGGGGAACCATTTTTGGGGCGCATCCGAACGTATTGATCTAATGAAACGTTTGGTAGGAAACCATCCATTCCGAGCCCGGCAGCTAACCTCGTCAGTGTGAGATGGGTCAACATTTCGTTCATAACCTTGACCCGCTACGTTTTGATAAGACCGGGTCTTTTTGTGTGTTTTCATTTTCGACCCGGGATGTGCATTCCGGGTCTTTTTTTATGGGCGTTGTTGGGCAAGCTAGATTGCAAATAGAGGAGCAAAGGGGGATGCACTTGAAGAACGCAGTAGAGTTTCGCGGTGTTCGCAAGCAATACGGCGATACCGCAGTCATCGAGAACTTGAACCTACAGATTCCTGAAGGCAATATCGTCGTGCTCGTCGGCCCGTCCGGTTGCGGCAAAACGACGACGATGAAAATGATCAACCGCCTGATCGAACCGTCCGGCGGCGAGATCCTCGTCAACGGGCAGAACATCCTAGAGCAGGACAAAGTCGAGCTGCGCCGCGGCATCGGCTACGTCATTCAGCAGATCGGTCTGTTCCCGCAGATGACGATCTCGGAAAATATCTCGCTGGTCCCGCGCCTGAAAAAAGGCAAGGCAGCGCACGATCAGAAGAAGATCGACCAACTGCTCGACACGGTCGGTCTGGTCCCGGATCAATTCCGCGACCGTTACCCGGCCGAACTGTCAGGCGGGCAGCAACAGCGCGTCGGCGTGGCGCGGGCCTTGATGGCCGAACCGCCGATCATCCTGATGGACGAACCGTTCTCCGCGCTCGACCCGGTGACACGGGAACAGTTGCAGGACGAGTTGATCCGCTTGAACCAAGAGCTGCACAAAACGATCCTCTTCGTCACCCACGACATGGACGAGGCGCTGAAGATCGCCGACCAGATCGTGGTGATGCAAGGCGGCAACGTGGTGCAACAAGGGTCGCCCGATCAGATTCTGCGCCACCCGGCCAACGAATTCGTCCGCGAGTTCCTCGGGGAGAAGCGTCTCAACGCGCACGTGCCGCAGAACGTCGAAGATGTCATGCTGACCAACCCGGTGAAGATGACGATCGGCAAAGGCTTGGCGGAAGCGCTACAGGCGATGCACCGCCGCAAAGTCACCGGCGTGCTGATCACCGACAAAGCCGGCAAGTACCTCGGTCTGGTCAACGCCGCCGACATCTACGCGAAGTACAAGGATGAGTCTTTGTCGCTGGAAGACGTCATGCACACCGACGTCACCACCGTCGAAGTGGGCTCGCTCTTGTCCGACGCGATCCCGTTGGTGCAGGAAGGTCCGTACGGCTATGTGCCGGTCGTCGGCAATGACGGCAAGCTGGCAGGTCTGCTCACCCGCGGTTCGGTGGTTGACGTGCTGGCAAGACCTTATCTTGAGGAGGTGACGGCTGAATGAGCCTAACCGATATCATTCAAACCATGATCGACCGCTGGCCTGATATTCTCGAATCGACTTCTCAACATATCGTGTTGTCTTTGATCGCCATCTTCTGGGCGGTACTGATCGCCGTCCCGCTCGGCATCTTACTTACGCGTTACCGCCAGCTGTCCGGCTTCGTGCTCGGCCTCGTTTCGGTGCTGCAGACGATCCCGAGTTTGGCATTGCTTGGCTTTATGATCCCGCTGTTCGGCATCGGGCCGGTGCCGGCGATAATCGCGATGGTGGCGTACGCGCTGCTGCCGATCCTGCGCAACACCTACACCGGCATCCTCGATGTCGACAAAGCGCTGGTCGAAGCGGCCCGCGGCATGGGCATGACGCGCTGGCAACAGCTGCGGATGGTCGAATTGCCGTTGGCGCGCCCGATGATCTTCGCGGGCATCCGCACGGCGACCGTCATGACGATCGGGGTCGCGACGTTGGCGTCCTTTATCGGCGCGGGCGGTCTCGGTGACTTGATCCTGCGCGGGATCGCGATGGTCGACACGGGCATCATCCTGGCCGGTGCCGTTCCGGCAGCCGTGCTGGCGATTGTGTTCGACCTGCTGTTGGCGTTCGTGGACTACCTCGTCACGCCCAAAGGCTTGCGTATCAACAAATAATCAGAGAGACACGAGAAGGAGAGATTTGATGAAGAAAATGAAAGCATTGCTCGTAGGCGCCTTGAGTTTGACCTTGGCAACCGGTCTGGTCGGTTGCTCCGCACTGGGTGGCGATGATGAAAACTCGATCACCGTCGTTGGCAAAAACTTCACCGAGCAGGACCTGATGGCGAACATCGTTGGCAAGCTTCTGGCCGGCAACACCGATCTGGATGTCAACATTAAGAGTTACCTCGGCGGTACCGACGTCGCGTTCAACGCGCTCAAGACGGGCAGCGCCGACGTGTATGTGGAATACACCGGCACCGGTCTGGTCAACATTATGGGTGAGAAGGTGATCACCGACCCGGATAAAGCGTTCCAACGCGTCAAGGAAGCGTTCCCGGAAAAATACAACATCCAATGGATGGAGCCCATCGGCTTCAACAACACCTACGCGCTGGCCGTTAGCGAAGAGACCGCGAAGAAATACGGTCTGCAAAAAGTATCCGACCTGGTCAAAGTCCAAGACAAGCTGGTGCTCGGCACCGAGCAGGAGTTCATCGACCGCGATGACGGCTACAAAGGCCTGTCCGAAACGTACGGCCTGAAATTCAAAGACGTCAAGGCGATGGACCCGGGCCTGAAATACCAAGCGCTCGACTCCGACCAAGTCGACGTGATCGACGCCTTCACCACCGACGGCCGTCTGGTCAACTACAACCTCGTGTTGCTCGAAGACGACAAGCAGTTCTTCCCGCCGTACTACGCGGTGCCGCTCGTACGCGAAGACACTTTGAAAGCACACCCGGAGATCGGTGACGTGCTGAAGAAGCTCGCGGGCAAGATCGACGAGGAAGAGATGGTGAAGCTGAACGCACAAGTCGACGTCGACAAGAAGAAGGCGGAAGACGTGGCGGAAGCATGGCTGAAAGAAGAAGGCTTGATTAAGTAAGAGGAAGCCGAACAACGCAAGACCAGTGAAAGACCCGCTATACGAAAAGACCTCCTGAACTGTGCGCGTGACAGTTTACAGGAGGTCTTTTTTTTGCCTGTCATTTGGAATCAAGATTCGATAGTTGTAGCGGCAGCCGCTTGCGTTTGCCCGACAGCTTGCCACTTCGGATGTTGTTCCGCTTCGCGGAAATCGCGAATCAGGAAGCAGAGCAGACCGAACACCGTGACGGCACCGCCGCCGATCAGGAACAAGGATTGCGAAGAGATCAGGTTGCCTTGTAGCAGGAACGCGGAAACCGCGTAGGAGACCGGAGTCAGACCGTTGGACATAAACGCCATCAGCGAGGAGACGCGACCGAGCTTCTCGGTGTCGACGATCGTCTGGACGAACGTCATGATCGGGATGTTGACCAAGCTCAAGGTGATGCCGGTCAACAGCATCATCGCCAGACCGAACGGCAGCGCTTCCATGAACGCTACCGCCCCGAACGAAGTGCCCATCAAGGCGATGAACAGGCAGATCAAGGGGAAGCGACCGCGGAACCCGTTGCACACGCCGACCAGCACGCTGCCGATGATCGCCCCGATCCCGACCGCTCCTTCCAGCGAGCCATAAGCCGAACCTTCCATCCCAAGGTGGCTGACGAGGACGGGCAGGCCGACGTTCATCGGGCCGACCAGCAGGACGTTGAAGAACAGCGACAGGAGCATGATGATCGCGAGAATGCGCATCGACATTGAGTAGGTGATGCCTTCTTTCAAGTCGCGGAAAATCGAGGGTGTGACCGGCGGTTGCGCTTCGGAGGAATCTTCGTCGACCGCCTTTTCGGTCGCGTGGCGCAGACGAACCATCATCAAAAACGGAGCGGACAGCAGGAAGATCGCGCCAAGCACCGCAAACATCAGGGGGTAGGACGGCAGAAACAGCAGCAGTGACGCGAGCAGCGGCCCGATGACCATCGAGATCTGCGAGGAGGTTTCCATGATTGAGTTGGCGACGGCGAGGCGTTCTGCGGGCACGAGTAGCGGCATGATCGAGGAACGTGCCGGCCAGAAGAAGGCGTCGACGATCCCGAACAGCACGGCCATCGGGTAGACGGCATACATCAAGTACGTCTGGTCGCCGAGCCAGAGAAACAGGGCGAAGGCGGTCAGCACCGTCGTGCGAGCGCAGACGGAGAGCGAGAGAATCGCCTTTTTCGAAAAACGGTCGGCTGTCACGCCGCCAATCAGCATGAACACGAGGCGCGGGACGGCGGCGACGGTCAGGACGGTGCCGAGCGCGCTTTCCGAGCCGGTCAGGTCATAGACGGCCCAGCCGATCAGGATGAAGTAGGCCGAGTCGCCGAGCGCGGAGAGCACGGTGCCGAGCCAGAGAGTCAGGAAGTTGCGGTCTCGCCAGACGGCGCTTTTCGCGGTGGGGGTGTTGGTGGTGGTCATGGGTGAATCCTCCTTGGTGGGCGGACGGTCGCGTCAGCCGCTGGTGGTGGTCGATCCGTCCGGTCGTGGGGGATCAGACGTCGTCTTGCTCGTCCTCATCGGATTGAAACAAGCGGCTGTCAGTCATGAAGGCGATGTTCGCCAGAAAGAACACTTCCTGCGGGTCTTCGATCTCGCCCGCTTCGATGGCCGCCACGTGCGCCGTTTCGATCTCATCGAGTTCCTTCATTAAAATACGGTATTTGTTCAACCACGTTTTGATCGCCTGACGCGGGGCGCGTACTTCCCCCAACATGTGGAGCAACGGCGGTCGATCCTCCTCGTCGGCGAACGAGCGAAACGATTCCTTCGGCGCTTCTTGCACGTGCGAGATCGCGAGACGCAACTGGTTGATCATCGACTCCTGTGCGAACATCGTGTCCTCCTGCACCGATGGCAGGAGATCGTCGCTGAACCGGAAGTCGTACGCGACGGCGCGGTAGAACTTCTGCAGGATGCCGTTCTTCTCTTCCGTGCGTACCACCTCGACGAACTGATGATGCTCCAGTTCTTTCAGGTGGTAGTGGACTTTGGAAGCGGCGAGGCCGAGTTCGGTGCCGAGCTGCTTGCCGGTGTATTCGCCCTTGACCAGTTGGGTGATGATTGCGATGCGCAGCGGGTCGGAGATGGCGCGGACTTGTTCGAGGCTCTGGATCGTCATCAGGCTTTTCATGTTGCAGGGCTCCTTTTGTACGAGTTGGATATATTGAACGGGTTGGGTGGATTATAACGTTCAAAACTTCTTGAACGTAGTGTATCACCTGAACGTCAGCAAAAGCAAGAGGCAATTGCCATGCTTTTCACAAAAAAACCGCTCCCCCCTCTGGAAAGGAAGAAGCGGCGAGCGGTTGCAGGTGCCAGACCCACGAACCTTTTTTACAAATCGGTGGCAAAAGTGGAGGTGGTCGCGGCGGACTCCTGCTTGGCGGTCTGCTTGTTGAGCACGAGGTTGAGCAGGATCGCGGTCAGCGAGCCGGTGACGATACCGTTTTGCAACAGCATCTTGGCCATCTCCGGCAGTTGGTCGAACATCTGCGGGACGGTGGCGGAACCGAGGCCGACGGCGATGGAGCAGGCGGCGACGAGCATGTTCTCGTTGCGCTTGAAGTCGACGTCGGAGAGGATGGTGATGCCGCTGGCGACGACCATGCCGAACATGGCGATCATCGCGCCGCCAAGCACCGGGTTCGGGATCACGGTGGTCAGGGCGGCCAACTTCGGGAGCAGGCCGAGCACCATCAGGATCGCCCCTGCCGCGATCACGACGTTGCGCGTTTTCACGCGGGTCATCTGGACGAGGCCGACGTTTTGCGAGAAGGCGGTGTAGGGGAAGGCGTTGAACAGGCCGCCGAGGAAGATCGCAATCCCTTCGGCGCGCAGGCCTTTTACGATGTCACCCGCTTGGATGTCGCGGTCGACGATCTTGCCGAGCGCGACGTAGACGCCGGTCGATTCGACCATCGAGATGATGCAGACGAGGATCATCGTCAGGATCGCGCCGATGTTGATCTCCGGCGTGCCGAAGTAGAACGGTTGCACGATCGAGAACCAAGAGGCGTCGGCGACGGTGTCGAAGCGAACCAGCCCCATGAAGTAGCCGGCGACGGTGCCTGCGACCAGGCCGACCAGCACGGAGATCGCCCGCAGGTAGCCGGTGGCGAGACGGTTGATCGCGAGGATCAGCACGAGGGTGCCGGCGGCCAACGCGAGGTTGCTCGGGGTGCCGAAGTCAGGTGCGCCTTCGCCGCCTGCCGCGTTCTTCATCGCGACCGGGATCAGCGAGAGGCCGATGATCGTCACGACCGAGCCGGTGACGACCGTCGGGAAGAAGCGGAGCAGTTTGCCAAACAGAGGCGCGGCCAAGAACACGAACAGCCCGGCGGCGATGATCGAGCCGTAGACGGTGGCGAGGTTTGAGGACAGGCCGATGGCGATGATCGGGCCGACGGCGGTGAAGGTGCAGCCGAGGACGACCGGCATGCGGATGCCGAAATATTTCGTGCCGAGCGTTTGGAGCAGGGTGGCGAGGCCGCAGGTGAACAGGTCGGCGGCGATCAGGTAGGCCATCTGCGTCGGGGTCAGGTGCAGGGCGCCGCCGATGATCAGCGGAACGACGACGGCACCGGCGTACATGGCGAGCACGTGTTGAAAGCCGAGAGCGAACACTTTGTTCGGGTTCATGAGAGGTTCCTCCTTGTAGATGGGGTCAGGTTAGCGCACGGTTTCATTTTCTTCAACGAATGTGATGTGGTCGGGCGACATGTCGGCGATGCGGGCGAGGGAGTGGATGCGCACGCCTTCTTTTTCTAACAGGCCGCGACCTTGTTGGAAGCTTTTCTCGATCACGGCGCCGAGGCCGACGAGGTGGGCGCCGGATTGTTCGACGATCTTTTTCAACCCGAGCAAGGCGTCGCCTGTCGCCAGAAAATCGTCGACGATCAGGACGCGGTCGGTAGGCAGCAGGTATTTCTTGTCCACGGAGACTTGGTAGGTCTCGCCGCGGGTGTAGGAGTGGACGTCGGCGATGTAGGCCGCTTGCTGGGTCGCCGCCTTTTTCTTCTTGGCGTAGACGAAGGGGACGTGCAAGGCGACGGCGGTCGCCAGCGCAAAATGGATGCCGGATGCTTCGATCGTCAGGACTTTCGTGATCGGCTCGTCGGCGAAGGCGGCGGCGAACGCTTGCCCGATCTCCATCGTCAACTGCGGGTCGACTTGGTGGTTGAGGAACGAATCGACTTTCAGAATCGTCTCGGACAGGGCGAGGCCGTCTTGCCGGATGCGGTCTTGCAAGCTTTTCATCGGGATCGTCTCCTTTGTCAAAAACAAAAATAGCCCAGATGGACAGAGTTCGCTTGTGGGGTCGCGCATACGCTGCGCTCGTCGCAAGTGAAACCTGTCCATCTGGGCTTTTCTCCCTGGGGTGTAACACAGAGCTATGGCAAACTCTGTGCCCGCGCCGCTCGGACCAGTCTTCCTCTCTCCCGGTTGTGTTTGCGTGGAGAAGAACGGAACCCTAGGCGCGCTTTCACTCGTAGTCGGATGATTTACGGTCGTCCGGTAGAGACTTCTGGGCCTTATTCCCAGTATTATACGAGTTGTAGCTGTTCAGTTCGGTTGATGTCTCTTAATCTAGCATAGTTCAACTCCGGGGACAAGTCGGTTTTTGTCGTCAATGATTGGGAATGGGGCGGGACTTATGTCGAAACAAATCATACTTTTGTCTAGTTCGCTAGAAATATTTAACTATCATGTAGGGAATTGTGAAGTGACGTCGAACTTTTGTCTTAGGCATATTTACCCAACGTTGGAAAACATCTGAGTCAAATGGTTCACAATCACGAAAATGCAAGGGGTAGGAGGTAGGAAATGAAGAGGCGCTTCAAACACAAACTGACAGCTGCCGTGTTGACGGTGGCGGTCGTCGGGAGCACCTTGCTGCCCGGCTTTACGCCGTCCGCGCAGGCGGCGATCAATGAGGAATGGAATCCGCTGTACGAATGGGAACCGGGCAACGGGCAGTCGTTCGATCCCGTGGCGGAGGCGATGCAGGGCGGCTTAGGCGGCCAAGCGAAAACGGCCATGCCGGGGTCTACGCCGGTTACGGAAGCGTCCGAACCGGATGTGGTCCGGCCACAAGAGCCGATCGACGTCTCGACCGGTTCGCTCGTCTTCTCCGAAAAGGACTTCTCGTATGATTCTTTCGGCCCGGCCTTGGAGGTTGCGCGATCTTACAACGGGAAGAAAACGGATCGACTCTCCCTGTTCGGTTACGGATGGACCATTCCGCAGGAACGGTATCTGGAGATGTTCGATGACTTCGCGATTGCCGATCAGCAGGCGGATGGCTCGGTTGAATCGTACACGTATGAAAAATGGCTCGATCCGGAAGAGGCGATCGTGGAGTCGTATGACGGCGACCCGCTGATCTATTACCCGCTCCACCAAGGGGAATACCATCCGGCTGATGCGTCGAGCAGGAAAACGCTAACCCGTCGCGGGGCGCAAGACTATCTGCTCGTCGATGCGCAAACGGGGATGCGCTATGCGTTCAAAGGGTACAAGGCGGCTTGGCGCTCGCAGCCGGCAGATGCCGGCAAACTGATGCGCTATGCCGATCGCACGGGCCTCGTCATGTACATCTCGTATGACGGGCAGGGACGCATTTCCCAATTGAAAGGCAATGTGAGGCCGACGCTGACGTTTGCTTACGGCAGCAACGGGCTGGTCTCGACCGTCACCGATTATGGCGGTCTGCAGTACCGGTATGCGTATGATGACAGCAAGAACCTGACGAAGATCACGCGCCCGGACGGGTCGACGCTGGAGATGAACTACGACGGGCAACATCGCATCACCGCCCGCATCGAGAACGGCGTCCGGACCACTTACGTCTACACGGGCGACAAGGTCACCGCGATCAAAGACGCGTTGGAGCGCACCGTCTACAGCTACGAGTATGCGGGCAACACCGTCACGAAGACAGACTATGACGGCAACCAAACGGTCTACACGATCGGCGCTGACAAGAAGATTGCCAAACGCGTGGACCCGAACGGTCTGGAGACGTCCTTCACCTACAACGCAGAGGGAAAAGTGACCTCCATCACCACGCCGAATGGCACGACTACGATGGAGTATGACAGCAACGGCAACCTCACGAGCCGCGTTGAACCGGGGGATCGCGAGTTGCGGATGGAATACGAGGACACGCGTCCTGCGACGTTTGACAAGCCGACCAAGATCGTGGAACCGGGCGGCGCGACGTGGGCGTACACCTACACCGACGATGGAACGGTCGAAACGGTCACAGACCCGTTTGGTCACGTCTCCACCAACACCGTCGATTCATTCTGGGAAGCGATCACGAAGCGCACGGACGACCAAGGTCGCACCAGCGATTTCGATTACAACGCCTACCGCCAGATGACGTCGGTCACAGATGCCAACGGCAAGATGACGACGTTCGACTACGACGACTCCGGCCGCTTGGAAGCGGTGCATTATTCGAACGGGGCAGCGGTCACCATGCAGTACGAAGACGGCGAACTCAACCCGTCGACCGTCACCGGCCCGGAGAACATCGCCAAGCATTATGAGTATGACCAAGGCCGTTTGGAGAGCGAGACGGACGAGAATGGCGTCGTCACCGACTATGTGTACAACGAGCTCGGCCTGTTGAAAGAAAAGATCGTGGACGGCGATCGAACGACCGCCTACACTTACACCGTGCTCGGCCAATTGGACACCGTCACCTATCCGGACGGCCGCCATGTCGATTACGACTGGTACCCGAACGGTCGCTTGAAGAAAAAATCGGGCCTCGGGATCATCACCACCGAGTATGAGTACGACCTGTACGGCAACGTCACCAAGATCAGCACACCGCAAGGCGAAGTCGAATACGAGCGGGACGATGCAGGGCGCTTGACCGCCTTGATCGATCCTCTGGGCAACAGGACGGCGTACACCTACAACGCGATGGGTCTTGTTTCGGCGATGACTGACGCCAAGGGGAACACGACCGAATACTTGGAGTATGACGTGACGGGACAACTCACCAAGATGCAAGACCCGCTGGGTGGGGTCACCGAATACGTCTATGACGACCTCGGCAATTTGACGCAAGTGACAGACCCCCAAGGTCGGGTCACTACGTATGAGTATGATCAAGTCGGCGAACTGAAATCGATGACCGATGCCGAAGGGCGGGTCACCTCCTATGTGACCGACTACAACGATCTCGGTCATCGCGTGGTCACCGAGACGTTCCAAGGTTTGTCCACCATCTACGAATACGACCTCGCCGAGCGTTTGATCAAAGAGACGAACGCAGAAGGCGAAGACACGACCCACGGGTACGACGACAAAGGCCAGTTGCTTGAGGTCATCGACCCGATGGGGTACAAGAACTCTTTTACCTACGATGAATTCGGCAATCTTGAATCGCGGACGGATCCGAACGGCAACACGTATCTGTTTGCGTATGACGCGGCGGGGCGTGTGACGGAGGAAACCGATCCGAAGCTGCACAAGATCGAGTATCAGTACGACCTCCTCCATCGCACGACGAAAGTGATTAAGGAAAAGTACCCGCAGGAAGTCTATGACCTCTACGAATACGACGAAGCGGGCAACATGACCGCCCACACGGATGCGCGGGGCAACAAGACCACCTACGAATATGATGCGGCGAACCATCTGCGCAAGATCATCACGACCCAAGGCGTCACCGAGTACGTCTATGACGAACTGGGGCGGATGACGGAAGAGATCGACCCGCTGCGAAACCGCACCAAGTACGAGTATGACGAGTTGGGTCGTCTGACCAAGATGACCGACAAAGAGGACGCGGAGACCACCTACTTCTACGACCCGCTTGGTGCGTATGTGGAAGCGACGCTGCCCAACGGAAAGATCGTGCGAACCGACTACAACAAGGTCGGGCAGGTCGTGCAGGAGCAAGATGCGGCCGGCGGATTGACCAAGTACGAGTATAACGAAGAAGGCCGCTTGCACTTTAAGACAAATGCACGTGGCGCTCAGGCGGAGTACACCTACGACAACGTGGGGCGTCTCACCGCGATCGAAGACCCGTTGGGATTCGTCACGAACCTGACCTATGACGACAATGGCAACCTGCTGACACGCTCCAACCCGCTTGGCTTCACCTGGGGTTACGCGTACGACGACGGCAACCGCCTCGTCAAGATGGTTGACCCGATGGAGCAGGTCGCCGAGTTCCAGTATGACAAAAACGACAACCTGACCAAGTACATCGACGTGCTCGACCGCGAGACGGAAATGTCCTACGACGCGTCCAACCGACTGGTCGAGAAAATCGACCCGGCGAACTACAAGACCACCTATGAGTATGACGCACAAGGCAACCTCGTCAAAGAGATCGATTCGGAAGGCAAGGCGATCGAGTACGCCTATGACGAGTTGAACCGTTTGACGCAGGTGAAGGATCGCGAAGGCAAGATCAGCGAAACGGTCTACGATGCGGCCGGCAATGTCCTCAAGGAAATCGACCGCAACCGGAAAGCCACCGCTTACGATTACGACAAGATGGGCCGCCTCACCGACGTGATCGATGCGACGAACCATCGCACCACCTACGTCTATGACAAGATGGGCAACGAGATCGAGCAGCACGATGCGCTGGGGCGCGTCACCAAGTGGACGTATGACGGCGTGGGTCGCATGCTGTCGGAAAAAGACCCCTTGGGCGCTGTAACCACCTACGAGTATGACATGATGGGCAACTTGACGGCGGAGGTCGATCCGGCGCACAAGCGCACGGAATACGTATACGACCCGCGCCAGTTGCTGACTCAGATCAAGTACGCGAACGGCACGGCGGCGAGCTTCACCTATGATGAGGCGGGGCGTTTGAAAACGGCCTCCAACCCGGCGTCTTCGGAAGAGTATGTCTATGACGAGTTGGACCGTGTCAAGTCGGTTACCAACCACACGCTTGGCAAAACGATTTCCTACGACTACGACGAGGTTGGCAACCGCACCAAGATCACCGATCCGGAAGGTCTTGTGATCTCCTACACGTATGATACGCGGGGCAACATGCTGACGATGACCGACCCGGAGGGCTTGGTCACCTCGTATACCTATGACGCGTTCAACCAAGTGACGGAAATGCAAGGCGGCGACATGACGGTCACTTCCTATGACTACGACCACAACCGTCGCCCCACGCAGATTCGCACCACCACTCCGACGGGCTTGCTTTCCTCCTACGCCTACACGTATGACGGGGAAGGCAACATCCTGACGCAGACGGAGGAGGACGGCGCGGTCACCAAGTACACCTACGACGACTTGTACCGACTGGTGGAAGTGCAGTATCCGAAAGAGAAGATTCAGACGATCCGCAACACCTACTATACCCCGCCGCTTAGCAACCTGTTCCCGGACGGGGCGGATGGCAGCGGCGATACGGATACGACAGCGCCGACCTTCCCGGACCCGACCGCTCCGCAGTTCAACATCCCGTTCCCGAAAGCGGGTGGGAACAGCGGCAAGGGGGGTGGCAGCTCCAAGGGCGGCGGTACAACGGCTGATCCGACTCCGAGCAAGCCGACGCCGGGGAAAGGTAATGGCGGTGGTGGCAAAGACAATTCTGGAAGTCACGGCAACACTGGCGGTCATGACAACGCCGGTGGCAACGGCAAAGGCAACAGCCACAGCCAGGAAAAAGGCAACAACGGCAAGGGTCACGCGTACGGCAAGAACAAGGATCGCTACGGCGACTCCGCAGCGACGTACCCGGATTATTCTGTCGAACTTGGCTACCCGGAGAACTATGTGCCGGACGACCCCGATTTCTTCCTGAACCCGGTCGAAAAAGTCACCTACACCTACGACGCGGTCGGCAACCGCACCTCGATGACCGACGACTACGGACTGGTCACCTACACTTACGACGACACGGACAAGCTCGTCGAAGTGGACGGCGACGAATACAAGTACGACGCGGCGGGCAACCTCGCGTCGAAAACAACGCCGTACGGGGACGTGACGTACAGCTACAACGGAGACAACCTGCTGACACAGGTCTCCTACGTGGACGACACCTACGTCAAATACGACTACGACGCGTTCGGCCGCAAAGTTTATCGCGAAGAGCAGTACTACGACCTGAACGGCCCCGGCGCCTCGATGGGAGGCGAAGCGGGTAATGACAGTGGCAACGGGAACGGGAACGGCTACGGCCGCGACAACAACCCCGGCCAAGGCCACGCGTATGGGCATGAGAAGAATGCCCCGCACCTGAGCGTCGGCAAGGGAATCGGCCAAGGTGCAGGCAAGTCGAACGGCAAAGGAAACGCCGGCGGCAATGGCAAAGGTCATGCAGGTGGCAACAGTAGCGGAGGCAGCGGTGACCGCATCTCCAACTACCACCTGAAACAAGAGGTCACGAACTACCTCTATGACGGCAACACCGTCCTCA
>DASTWJ010000268.1:0-26692 GCA_035776695.1 Bacilli bacterium | reverse complement strand
AACATAGTGCGTATCACGGTTTGTAGTCGCCATCTCAAATCCACTCATGAACGACTTGAGCTCACCGCCGAACACGGGCATATCCAGTACGTGGAGGTCGTATTTCTGCAAGTTGGTCAGCAGTTGTTCGGGACTCATCGGCAACCAGGTGGAAAAGGCCATCTGGGCGACGTGGCCGTCGTCGATGTGTGCGACTTGTTGCCAGACGGCTTCTTGCGCACCGGGGTCGCGCATTTCGTAGAAGGTTCCGAACAGGCTGGGCGGTAGCGGGAAGCTGTATGTATAGTCGTCATCCAAATAGCGCTGGTTCAGGTCGTACTCGACTTGTACCTTCCCGATCAAAGGCTTGCTCACTGTGACCTCCCCGGCGATCACCTCCCGATCTCCCACATTCGTGTAGAGTTTGAGGGTGATCGTCTGCGTGAGGAGTGGGTTTATCCGGGCATCAGTACTTGGATAGCCTTTCTCCATGCGTAGGGCGGAGTTGTGCGTTTCCACCAATGATTCCGCCTCGCGGTAAAGTTCTTGTGGTTGATAGGACTGATGATACCAGCTGTTGAGGACGTACCAATACCCCGCGAATAGTAATCCCGCGCCAAGGGCTAAACTGATCAACGACCATAACCTGACAGGCTTGCGTCGACTCGTGGGTGGCTTTTGTATTGGTTCTGATATTGGTTCTTGAATGGATTCTGGTATGGATTTTGGTATGGATTCTTGCATCTGGTCTTGTGCTCGCTCTTGTTTCTGCTCCTGTTTCTGCTCCTCTTTCTGTACCTGCATTGTATCTTCATTGAGGTGCTCTTGATTGGCTTCATGCTCTTCCGCCATGCTTGATTCCCCCTCTCCCCTGCACTTCCCTTTGTGTCTACTCGGAAACGAAACGCCACCCTTTTTCGAAAAAGGTGACGTTTAGAGGTCGAACAGATTCAATTGTCCCGCTACCTCACCTTGGTACTCGATGCCCATGAACTGCATGAACTCCTTGGCATTGAGCGCCGCGTGTCCGCCGGAGTTGTTGTTGAACAGCACACAGATTTCCTCTGTGTCCTTCTGGAAGCGCAACAGGTTCTCCTGCCACTCCAGCAACTCTTTTTCCGAATATCTGTAAAGATAACGCACCTGCCGCCAGTTGTTCTCCTCTCCCGTCTGCGTCCAGCCTTGGACGTTGCGCCCGTGGAAACGGACGAGGGTAAGGTGCGGGTTGGTGGCGTGGAGGACGGCGGGTACGGAGCCTACGCCCGCTTGCGGTTCGTCGGCGATGGAGTGAATCCAGCCTTCGCGCTCCATGAAGGAGAGGGTTTTGTCGTGCATTTGTGGAGTGAACCATGATTGGTTGCGGAATTCCAAAGCGACGGGAAGGTCGCCCATCTTGTCTTTGGCGTAGCGCAGGGCGTCGACGTGCTGGCGAGTGCAGTCGAACCAAGGTGGGTATTGGAAGAGGACCGCTTTTAGCTTGCCGGATTCTTGCACGGGCCGGATCGACTGCAGGAAGGCTTCGTACATCTCGCTCTGGTTTTGGAAATGAGGGTCTTCCCTGCGATGGCCAGTCATGCCTTGGTATGCCTTGACCACGAAGGAGAAGTCGGGTGGCGTGACACGAGCCCATTTTTCGAAGTTGCGTTGGGGTTGGATGGCGTAAAAAGAGCTTTCCACCTCGACGATCGGAAAGTGGACAGCATAAGCTTGGAGTTTATCTTTGACTGTAGAGTTATCGAGCAGCGGATGCCCATTCCAGCCGATCAGTCCGATTTGCACACGATCAATTTTCTGTTTTACGTTTTCGTTCATCGTCAATCACCTACTCTTGCAAGTATACACGAATTGCATGATTTCACTCCACAGGCAACATACCTCCCTCTTACAGACACAAAAGAGGCTGCCCCCTTCCCGAACTATCAATTAAAATACAAACACGAAAATAATTATAATAACATCAGTACGGATGGAAAGAAATTCAAAAATATGGGTTTACAGGAATATTTTCCATATGTTACTATATATATGCAGATTGATTCATTATTACTAAACGAATCAATCCATCACCTACATTTGAATCGCTGCGCAGCATTCAATAAACTACAATTTTCGGAGGTATAATCTTGAAAAAACTTATCGCACCGCTCGCAATCTGTTTGTCGCTGATGACCGTAGCCACCTTGGGAATGAACACCGACCACGCTTCTGCTCACAACGACCGCTTTTCTCTCGTGAAAATCGATGGAAAGAACGCGGTATACGATAGCAACAAAAAGGTCTACATCACCCACGCTGTCAAAGCAAACGGTGAAGAAGTCTCTCTCACCGACTATATTGCTTTGAAAGGAAAGTCCGAACAAGCAAAGAACAAGGCACAGTCCCAACGTGACTCCTTCACCGCGTACGACTCTACGATCAACACCATCAGTGCAGAATTCCTGGAAATGTCCTACTATGACGAGAGCTTTGCTTGGACGTACTACCAAGATGCGCAAAAGGCCACTCCGACTGCCACTTGTAACTCGCTCTCCCCGGAACCCTGTGTAATCAAAGTTGAAAACGCAATCACAGATTCGGAGTCCTTCTCCGCAAATTTAGATGCCGGAGATGCGAACTACGTTCGTGCTGGTGCTAGTTTCACTTGGGAATCCAGTTCCCAGTCCACTGTCGGTTACGAGTCTTCGATTCCGCAAGGCAAATCCGGTTACATCAACTGGGAAGCGTACTACAGCCACACTGGTGGCTACATTCACTACGCTTACTCCGATGCGACCGGGTACCACGACTTGGGGACTGGCGACCTTGTAGAAGGCGACTCCCCGCGCGTCTTGTACAACGGCAACACAGACGGTCTGTGGACTACCGTTATTTTCTAATTTATGTTAAACTAGTTGATGATAAAAAGGATGGCATTCGAACTATTCGAATGCCATCACTTCTTTCACATATGCTTACCTCATACGAAAGGAGGACGAACATGAAACAACTCGGCACTGGGCTCCTCTGTACAGGAATTCTTTTGGCTGCATTGGGTGGACTTGAAAAAATTCTGGTTTTCGTCGCAGTTACTTCTAACCAGTCTGTGATGCAAATGCAAGCAGTTCTCAATCTCACACCCGATTATATTTGGGCGATTACGAACATCACGTTGTACGGCGGCTTACTTGTCGCACTCATCGGGCTACTCGTTCAATTCGCAAAACCAACTACCAAATAGCAGAGGGAGCCAGTTGAGGGCTCCCTACAAAACCAACCACACCACACACTCCACATGAAACGTATGCGGAAACATATCCACCGGCTGCACTTCCACCGTCCGGTACCCGTTGCCTTCTAGGAACTGGAGATCTCTCGCCAACGTACTCGGGTTACAACTCACATACACCACCCGCTCCGGCTTCATCTCCGCCATCGTCGCCAGCAGCCGTTCATCGCAGCCCTTGCGCGGCGGGTCGACGACCATCACGTCGGCACGGACTCCCTTCTCATACCACTCGGGAATCACGACTTCAGCCTCACCAACAGCAAACTCCACATTCCCCATCCCATTTAACGCAGCATTCTTCCGCGCATCCTCAATCGCTTCCGGCACAATCTCCACCCCATACACCTGCTTCGCCTTCTGCGCGAGGAACAACGAGATCGTCCCGATCCCGCAATACGCGTCAATCACCGTCTCTTCCCCGGTCAACTGCGCATACTCCAACGCCTTCCCATACAGCACATCGGTCTGCACCGGATTCACTTGGAAAAAAGATCGTGCCGAGATCTCAAACTTGATCTCCCCAATGGTGTCCGTGATATGATCCTGCCCCCACAACACCACCGTCTCTTTGCCAAAAATCACATTGGTCTGCGCCGTGTTCACATTCTGCACGATGCTCACCAGATGCGGCACCCGCTCTCTGAGCTTGTCCACCAGCACCTCAACCTGCGGAATCTTGCGGCCATTGGTCACCAGCACCACCATCGTCTCGCCCGTGTTCACGCCCACGCGCCCGATGATGTGCCGCACCAGACCTTTGCCCGTCTCCTCGTCGTAATGCTTGATGCCGAGCGTCTGCAAGATCTCCTTCGTCGTATGCACGATCTCATCATTGTACGCATGCTGAATATCGCAGCTCTGCATCTCGATGATGTCATGCGACTTGGGCGCATAGAAGCCCACCGCCAGCCTGCCATCGATCTCCCCGAGCGGCACTTGCGCCTTGTTCCGATACTGCCACGGCTCATGCATGCCCAGCGTGTCATGCACCTTCACCTGCGACAGATCCAATTTTCCAATCCGCTCCAACTGGTCGATCACGGTCTGCTTCTTATACTGCAACTGCCCTTCATAGGTCATATGCTGCAAATGACAACCGCCACACTGATAGAAAATCGGGCACTTCGGCTCCGTCCGATGCTCCGTCGCTTGCAACACTTCCAGCAACCGCCCGAACGCATACGTCTTCTGCACCTTCACAACCTTCGCCTTGATCCGCTCACCGGGTAGGGCACGGGGCACGAACACGGTAAACCCCTCGTACTTGCCCACCCCTTCGCCCGAGTGACCGAGGCCGGTAATGTCCATTTCGATATAGTCATTCTTCTTCACAGGTACGGGTGTTTTCAATTTCGCCATCTGTATGTACTCCTCACGTTCACTAAGTTGCAACTACGACTAACTACCTCACCTTATGCTTGGCCCGCCACAGACAAAATCCGGTCTCTGTACTCCTTCGCCTGCCGTCGCCATCCCTCGATCCGTTCCACCAACTTCTCATCCTCGTCCCCGCTCGACCTTACGTTCGCCAAGCAGATCTCCGTGATGCCCAGAACCCCGCCATACGCCAAATACGTCACGACAAAAAGGTCGCTGTGAAGCGCCGGTCGTACCGAAGGCGCCAACCCATCGACCAAACGCAGAAGTTTCACGATCGTCCCCGCGATCTTCGCCGGAGACCCCACATCCTTGCGCACACAGGCGGCCCGCCGGCCTTGGATGATCTTCTGCGCTTCGTAGACGTCGCCTTCACCGTACTCCAGCAGGCGGTCGCGCACTTGGCGCGCTTCCGTAAGCAACTGCTCAATCCGTGCGACCTCCTGCTCATCCACACCGTCAACCGCATAAGCGCCCTCTCCTGCCAGCACTCGTTCTTGCCCACTCGTAAGTCCCGTCTCTCCATCACCATCCGCTTGCCGCCGTTGCAACTCTGCCGACCTTGAAGCCGTCATCTTCCGCTCCAACCGATTGCGCGTTACCCGCGCCAACAGCTCGGTCAGCGACGCGGCCAGCGCCGCGCAGGAGGCGACGACCGTCCCTCCTGCCGGGCTTGGCACTTCGGGGTGGGACACCCAGTCGCACAGGTTCGGGAACGGTTCGTCCACGAATCGTCCTTGCCTTGTGAGTGTCATCTGCCATCGTCCCCTTTCACTTCTTTGGAAAAGTATGCCCGTTCCGCCGCTTTCTTACTTCTTCGCCACTTCCGCCCCTGCGCTCGCTTCGTCACGCGGCGCCATCACCTTCGGCACCGGCGTCGGCACGAAGACGTCCAGATGGTGCTTCAGGCAGCGAAACGTCTGCGGCAGCGGCCCGCCGAACTCGCCGTCCAAGTTCAGGTCGACCGTCTCCGTCGAGTTCACCGTCACCTGATCGGTCTGGAAATAGATCACGCGGTCGCTGTTCGTATGCTCGCCCTTCAAAGCAAGCGTCGCCAGCTTCACGAAGTCCGGCAGATGCAACTGCTTGATGATGATCACGTCAAACAACCCGTCATTTAACGACGCCTGCGGAGCCAACCGCTCAAATCCGCCCACAGACGACGAGTTGGCGATCAGGCAGAGCATCGCCTTCCCTTCATAGGCAAATTCCGGCGAGTCGATCTCCAACGGAATCGCCTTCAAGGACGGCAGCTTCTCCAACCCCTTCATATAGTAAGCCAACTGCCCGAGATGGGTTTTCAGCTTGGACGGCACTTCATACGTGATCTCCGTCAGCTTCCCACAGCCGGCGATGTTGATAAAATACCCCTCGCCAACCTGCCCGACGTCCATCGGCACGACCTTTTTTTGCAAAATAATCTCTGTCGCTTTCTTCAAGTCGCGCGGCAAGCCGAGGGCGCGTGCGAGGTCGTTGGTCGTTCCCGCAGGCAGGATGCCGAGCGGCGGGCGGTATTCCATCTGGGCGAGCCCGTTGATCACCTCGTTGATCGTGCCGTCGCCCCCGGCGGCGATCACGTAGTCGAAGCGGTCACGCGACGCTTGTTTCGCCGCTTCGATCGCGTCGACGTCTCCTTTGGTCATGTGGCAGGACGCTTCCCAGCCCCCCTGCTCCAACAGATCCAAGATCAGGGGCAACTTGGTTCGCACGGCTTCTTTGCCGGCGGTCGGGTTATAGATCAGACGTACGCGCGGTCGGCGCATAGGTGACACACCTCCTGGGAGTTGGAAAACCCCAAGCCGTGCTTGGGGTTCTCGTCTTCCTTATGCCAAGCGTTCAAGGATCAGCTTGTTGACGACGCCGGGGTTCGCCTTGCCTTTGGTCGCTTTCATCACTTGCCCGACCAGTGCGCCCAGCGCTTTGTCCTTGCCCGCTTTGTAGTCGTCCACCGATTTCGGGTTGCGGGCGATCACATCGTCGACGATGGCGGCGATCGCGCTTTCGTCGCTGATCTGCACCCACCCTTTTTCCTCGACGATCCGGTCCGGGTTCTTGCCCGTCGCCAGCATTTCCTTCATCACATCTTTGGCGATCTTCGTGGAGATCTTGCCGTCTGCGATCATCCCGATCATCGCCGCCAACTGTTCCGGCGTGACGAGTGCTTCCGTAATCTCCAGCCCGTTCGCGTTGAGAGAGCCGAGGAAGTCGCCCATGATCCAGTTGGACGCGGCCTTCGCCTCCGCCCCCAGCTTTACGGTCGCTTCGAAAAAGTCGGCCACCCGCTTGGAAGCGGTCAACACGTCCGCGTCATAGGACGGCAAGGCATAGTCCGCGATGTACCGCCGCTTGCGTTGGTCGGGCAACTCGGGAATCGTGCTTTTGATCCCCTCCATCCACGCCGGGTCGATCTCCAATGCGACCAGATCAGGGTCGGGAAAATACCGATAGTCGTGCGCATCTTCCTTCGAGCGCATCACGACCGCCTTCTTGGCGGCCTCGTCCCAGCGCATCGTCGCCTGCTCGATCTCCACGCCTTCCGCCAGCATCCGCGCCTGCTCCTGCCGCTCATACTCCAACGCCCGCTGTACGTTGGAAAAAGAGTTCATGTTCTTCAACTCCCGCTTCGTCCCGAACGGCTCCTGCCCCCACGGGCGCAGGGAGATGTTGGCGTCGCAGCGGAGCGACCCTTCTTCCATTTTGCAGTCGGAGATGTCGCAGTATTGCATGATCGCCTTGAGCTTTTCGAGGTACGCTTTCGCCTCTTCCGGCGTGCGGATGTCCGGCTCGGAAACGATTTCGATCAAAGGCACGCCGACGCGGTTGAAGTCGATGAGCGTGTGCGTGCCGTCTTCCGCATGGCTCGACTTGCCCGCATCCTCTTCCAGATGCACGCGAGTGATGCCGATGCGCTTCGTCTCGCCGTTCACTTCGATTTCGATCCAGCCGTGTTCCCCGACCGGCTTGTCATACTGCGAGATCTGATAGGCTTTCGGCGAATCGGGGTAAAAGTAGTTCTTGCGATCGAACTTGCTCTCTTTTGCGATGGTGCAATTCAGCGCCAACGACGCTTTGATCGCCTTGTTCAACGCTTCACGGTTCAGCACCGGCAGCACGCCCGGATGACCGAGGCAGATCGGGCAGACGTTGGTGTTCGGAGGCGCGCCGAATGAAGTCGAGCAGGCACAGAAAATTTTCGATGCCGTGCTCATCTCGACGTGGACTTCCAGCCCGATGACCGTTTCGTAAGCGGCTGTGGCAGGGGTTGAGGTCGTCATGGCAGAGCCTCCTTTACAACGTCGCCCGCGGCGCAGGGCCGTTCGCCTGTTCGAAGGCGTGCGCGACGCGAAGCAGCGTGGATTCGTCAAACGCTTTCCCGATCAGTTGCAAGCCCACCGGCAGTCCGTCGGCGAGCCCGCAGGGGACGGAGATCGCCGGAATCCCTGCGAGGTTGACCGGGACGGTGTAGATGTCGTTGAGGCACATCGTCAGCGGGTCGTCGATCTTCTCCCCCAGCTGAAACGCCGTCGTCGGCGCGGTCGGCGAGAGAATCACGTCAAACCGCTCAAACGCCTTGTCAAAATCATTCTTGATCAACGTCCGCACCTTCTGCGCCCGCAGGTAGTACGCGTCGTAATAGCCGGAGGACAGGGCGTACGTGCCGAGCATGATCCGGCGCTTGACCTCGTCGCCGAAGCCTTCGGAGCGAGTCTTCTTGTACATGTCGATCAGGTTCTCGCCCTCGACGCGCACGCCGTAGCGCACCCCGTCGAAGCGGGCGAGGTTGGACGACGCCTCCGCCGGAGCGAGCAGGTAGTAGGTCGCGATGGCGTAGCGAGTATGCGGCAGTGAGACTTCGCCGATCTCTGCACCGAGGCTTTCCAATTGGCGGATCGCCTTCTCCACCTGCTCTTTTACAAGCGGGTCGAGCCCTTCGCCGAAGTACTCTAGCGGCAGGCCGATCTTCAGCCCGCGAATGTCCCCCGTCAAGGCGGACAGGTAGCTCGGCAGGTCTACGTGTGCTGAGGTGGAGTCGTGCGGGTCATGTCCGGCAATCGCCTGCAACACGATCGCGGCGTCTTCTACGCTCTGCGTCAACGGCCCGATCTGGTCGAGCGAGGACGCGTAGGAGACCAGCCCGAAGCGGGAGACGAGGCCATAGGTCGGCTTCAATCCGACCACGCCGCAGTAGGCGGCCGGCTGGCGAATCGAGCCGCCCGTGTCGGAGCCGAGGGCGAACAGGACTTGTCCCGCAGCGACGGCCGCCGCCGAGCCGGACGACGAGCCGCCCGGTACGCGTTCCAAATCCCACGGGTTGTGCGTGGGGAAAAAGCCGGAGTTCTCGCCGGATGAGCCCATCGCGAATTCGTCCATGTTGGTCTTGCCAACGGTGACGGCACCCTCATCCTTCAACTTACGAACGACGGTGCCGTCATATGCGGATTTATAAGAGGAAAGGAGTTTCGACCCACAGGTGGTCGGCAGTCCTTGTGTGTTCAAGTTGTCTTTCAAGGCTCCCGGAATGCCGTAGAGCCAGCTTGCCTGTTCCGAAATGGAGTTGTCCAACTCCCGAGCGTGCGCCAATGCGACATCGCCGTGGACGGACAGGAACGCCCGCACCCGGTCGTCGGTGGCGGCGATGCGTTCCAACGAAGCGGCGACCAGTTCGGAGGGCTTGAGTTCCTTTGCCGAGATCTTCGTATGCAGCTCGCGAATGCTCGCGTTCAATAGCGTCATGCCCTATCCCTCCATGACCGCCGGCACTTTGAATTGGCCGTGTTCGTGATCGGGAGCGTGCGACAACGCTTCTTCCTGCGTCATCCACGCGCGGGCCTTGTCTTCGCGCAACACGTTCTTCAAAGGCAACGTGTGCGTGGTCGGCGGCACGTTTTCCACATCAAGCTCCTGCAACCGGGCCGCGAAGTCGAGGATTCGGCTCAACTGCTCGGTCATCTTATTTTTCTCCTCGTCCTTGAGTTCCAGACGAGAGAGGTTGGCGATCTGTTCGACATCGTGTACCGTGATGCTCATCTTGACACCTCCAAGTCGTTGCGTGCTGGGCCATACCCATTAGAAAATTATAGCATATCGGGATTTTGACCAGCAACTTGCGGCTGAATACGAATTGGCGGGAATTGACATGAGAAAAGTGTTGCGGTCTGTTCGGAGGAACCGTAACACTTCTGCTTCTTATGAGAGCGGAGTCACGCCGCGAATTTTCCATTGGCTGACCTTGTCAGGTTCTTGCACCAGTTCGATGCGGAAGGCGAGTTCTCGATCATAATACCCCGGTTCGATCCAGCGAAACACGCGCACCGTCGCCTCACCGTCGCGTACCGTGTCGATCTCGTGCGCGTAGAAAGGCGCGACCGCCTGCATCGTCGCGAGGATCGGCGCTTCTTTTGCCAAGAAAAGCGTCGCGCCCTTGCCATCGTCGATCTCCAACGAGCTCAGGAACGCTTCGACGGTATCGGCGGGCGTATCTGCTCGCATCCGCATTTTTTCCTCCGTGCGCACGGGCGTAAACGTTGCCGACTCGCCGGGCTTGCGATCATAGCGGAACAGCTCGGTCACTTCCCGATACGGCGTCGTCCGCTTGCGTTCGACCAGTGCATCGCCTGCGCCTGACTTGCGCACGCCCGTGTAGCCGATGAACCCGTTTAGCGAACCGCTCGCCGGGTCCCACAGTTGCATCCGGGCATCGTCCCCTCCGTTCGCCACGCTCGGTTCCCGCCAAAAGATCAGCAGGTCCGGTCGCCCGTCGCGTGTCAAGTCGGTCACGGCGACGCGCACGCCGTTGTCGGGGTAGACATCCTGCAGGAGAATCTTGCCCGTCGCCGCCCGCACGCGCACATGCCCGCTCATGTTGGTGGCAAACGTCTCCACCGTATCCAACCGCCCGTCACGGTCCAAATCGGCCGTTTCCACCTGCATCGACATCGCCAGCGTTTCCAAGCCTCGCGCCAAGGCGTTCACCTTCGGATAGATGAAGAATATCTGGTGTTGCGCCCCCGCCTTGCGCAGATGCAGGAACCCGTCCGGCACGACGATCGGCGGCACGATCTTCCCGTCCTTGACCGTGACGAGCCGCGCAAACGACAGCGGGTACACATCCCCCGACGGGTCGGCCTGCAACGGAGCCAGTTCGATCAACAGCTGATACTCCCCCTGCTCCGGCACGCGAAACGCAAGCGGCTTCTCCTCCACAATGCCCAACCACTTGCCATTCACCCGCACCGTCGCCCCGAACAGATCATCCGGTCTGATGCTGAATTCCATTGTCCTTCCCCTCCTCCGCGCTATCACCTCACTGTATGCGCGGGGGTGGGATTTTGCCTATGAAAAAAGCCGCCGTTGCGTGGAGGACGGGTGGCTCCGAGCAACGGCGACTTTTTTAGCGCTTGCGTCTTCGGGGTTGGGGGATGGGTGGGGTTTTTGATACGGGTTCGTACGCTTTTAGTCCAGCATCGGCTGTGAAGATTTCGACTTTGTAGATGCCTCCCATTTTGGAATAGTAGTCAGCCACAGATTTGATAGTGAGATCCCCAATCGAAATTTTCTCGTTCGCTTTCTCGGGAAACTCACTCGCCAATTGCTTCAAGCCGTCACCTTTCCAAAAATGCGACTGGTTATCAAATGCCGCCCATGGCGACAAACTCTCAGCCGTCTGACGCATAATCTCTGCTAATTTACACGCAACTTCATAGCGATTTCCCGTTTTCGCTTGAGCGATGTGATTGCCTGTTTCAATAATCGCGGCTAAAGGGATGACAAAGGTAGTATTTTCCTCCTTTTCCGCTTGGATTTTTTCATTTACACGGTCAAAGTCCCATTTGCCATCAGGTGCTACACAGGTGTCTTTGCCGGGGACTTGGAGCCAGCAGCAAAGCATGGAAGTGTCGAGGACGAGGACTTTGCTCATGATTGCTTGCCCTCCCCTTCATGCAGGCTCTTCTCGACCGCCCCTTGCGTGACGATCTTGCCAAGCGGACCGGATGCGAGGAGTTTAGGTAGGTTTTGGATGTCTTCGAGTAGGGTGAGTTTGCTTTCACCGCTTTCATCACTACGGTGAGCAACGACCACAAACGGAACCATTTCAGGTCCCATTGCATCCAACAATGCAGGGTTGTGTGTAGTGACAAGGATATCGATGTTGCGCTTTGCACCGATCTCACGAAGCATTTGCAAAAGAAGACCTGCTCGAGACGGATGGAGGCCGTTGTCTACTTCTTCGATAATGAGTTGCGATCCTTCAGGGCGGGTGAGCAATGCGGTTATAATCCCGATAAATCGTAAAGTGCCATCTGACATTCCGCTCGCGTCTATGATAAGAGGAGGATCACCGGTCACTAACTGTTCTTCACAATACAAGGTCGAATCCTTTTGCAATCGACCGACCGGCTCAGCCCAAACACGCTGGATGTCTCGTTCAGGGAGTTGAGAGACATAGTGTGACAATGTAGTTTCCAACTCATTTTTTTCTTCGTTGGATAAAGCCGTCATGACACCAGCTAAATTAGAAGCATCCTTTACTAAAATTCTTGAAGCAGGGGAATACCCCCTCATGAGACTTGGTATAGGGTCCAGTACAAATATATTTTTGACTGCCTGTATTACTGTTCTGACTATGAGTTGGCCTGAATCCCCCCTAGAGTCGCCAAAGTTTTTATCAAAAGGATAAGTTCTCATGGCAAGTAATATCAACTTATCACTAGCTGCACTAAACTCCTCAGATCTATCTGATGCCGCCCCTACATATGAAAGGGAACCTTCCTCAAGTTCTGCTGTGAAGATTTCGTTTGTGACCGTGTCGTCTTCTACGTTTCGACTGATTAAAGACTCCGATAGCACAATCACATTTGGTTCAGTCTGTATCGTAAGCCTATACACATATTCTTTCTGATTTTCGCCATCTACTATAACGTCAATTGTAAACGTGTTCCCTTGCTTTCGTGCCGCCCACTCTGCACCTCCCCGAATCCCTGGACTTGTTGGAGTCCCGTTCAGAGCCTCTTCCACTACCATCCCATTAAACACCCGATACAAAAACTCCAACCCATCCACCACATTCGACTTCCCACTTGCATTCGTCCCAATCAAGACCGTCAGCGGATCTATATACAAGGTCGCATCCTTGAAGCTCTTCCAATTCTTAAACCGTATCTCCTTGAGCACGACACAGTCCTCCGTTTCGTTTGCTCTTTTCAAAGAGGTGACATCACTTCTCACCAGTATATACTTTCCTCCACCGGATTCCGATTCCTCCAATACCAAACCTATCACTCTACATTTTGACCCTTTAACATTTCCCCCAAACAAAAAGCGCCCCTCACACGAGAGCCGCTTCCTCCTTCAACCACTGTACCTTTTCCCTTAGGTTCACAACATCCCCCACCAAGATAATCGCAGGGTTCGCAATCTCCGCCCGCCGGACTTCCTCCTGTATCGTCTCCAGCGTCCCGACGACCGTGCGTTGCTCCGGCATCGTCCCCCATTGGATCACAGCGACATGCGTCTCCGGTGAGCGTCCGTGCTTCACGAGTTCCTCGCAGATCAAGGGCAGATTCTTCAACCCCAGATAAAATGCCAACGTATCCACCGCCGTCGCCAGCTTCTCCCACCGGATGCTCGACTGCTCTTTCCCCGGGCACTCATGGCCCGCCACGACAGCAAACGATGACGCCACATACCGCTGCGTCACCGGAATCCCCGCATACGCCGGAGCCCCGATCCCCGCCGTGATCCCCGGTACGACTTCGAAGGCGATTCCGTGCTCGGCCAAAGCCGCCGCCTCCTCCCCGCCGCGCCCGAAGACGAACGGGTCGCCGCCCTTCAACCGCGTGACAACCTTGCCCGCCTGCGCATAACGAATCAGCAACTCATTGGTCTCCTCCTGCGGTACAAAATGCCGCTCCGGCGATTTCCCGACATACACCAGCTCCGCGTCCGGTCGCGCATGCTCCAACAATTGCGGGTTCGCCAGTCGGTCATACAGAATCACATCCGCTTCCCGCATGCATTCCACGCCGCGCAAGGTGATCAATTTCGGATCGCCGGGTCCCGCCCCGACGAGGTAGACGATGCCTGTGGACGTTGTCATGATGGTAGTGCCTCCTTCAACCGGCGGGGTTTCCGTTCGGTTTTCCAAGTAGTCCTACCATCATACTACGAATTAACCCAAACGAATAGTCCCACCCGCATACAACTTCCTTCCATCACACCTTTTCTCGCCCGCAACGACGCACCTCCCGGTACTGCCTCGCCTTCTCAACAAAACGCCGCGGCACCTCCGGCTGCGAGGGGAAGTACAGATGCGTATACCCCGCCACCAGATTCTCCAGCCGGTACCCGTCTACCATTTCTCCGAAATACCCGCGACTCCGATAAGCCGCCGCCGAAGCCAACTCGCCTGCGGACTCCATCGTCGAATAATGAAACTCATGCCCCCGCGCCGTCTCACCCCGTTTCAGCAAAAAGTGTTCGTGTTCCGCACCCTCAGCCGCCACCACTTCCCGATAGCCGAGCGCCACCAAACGCTCCTGCATCCGCACCTGCCCCGGCACGACGCCGACCATCTCGTAACGCTGCCCGTGGCGGTCTGTAATCGACTCCGCAAGATACATATACCCGCCGCACTCCGCGACCGTCGGCAACCCATCCGCGATCCGCGCCCGTAGATCCTCACGCACGTCCGCCTGCCGCGACAACGCCTTTGCAAACTCCTCGGGAAACCCGCCGCCGATGTACAACCCGCACGCATCCTCCGGCACTTTCTCCCCGGTCAGCGGGCTGAAGAACACCAACTCCGCCCCCAACTGCTCCAGCAGCTCCAAGTTCTCCCGGTAGTAGAAGTTAAAAGCCGCATCTCGCGCCACCGCGATCCGCACGGAAGCAGAAGAAGCACGCCCCACCTCCCCTTTTGCAAAAAGGGAGGTTTCCGAAGCGGGCAACTCCGGCGCCGACTTTGCGATCTCCAACAGCCGCTCCAGATCCAACGCCGCTTCCACTTCCTCCGCCAGCCGCTCAAACAGCGGTTGCAAATCCCCTCGCTCCACCGCCGGAATCAACCCCAAGTGCCGCTCCGGCATCTCGATGCCGTCCACCTGCACAAACCCACCGAGCACGGGCACACCGCACTCTTGCTCCACAGCTTTGCGCACGAGCTCGATGTGCCCTTGCGAACCGGCTTGGTTGCAGATGACGCCGGCGATCGGCACGCCTGCCGACAAGGTCATGAACCCTTTGACAATCGCGGCGGCGGAACGGGCCAACGCGGAGATGTTCAGGATCAGGATGGTCGGAGCTCCCAACAACTGTGCCACCTCCGCCGTGCTGCCTCGGTCGCTGAGCGGGTCTTGTCCGTCGTACAGGCCCATCACGCCTTCGATGATCGACACGTCCGCATCGGCACTTCCTCGCAGAAACACCTCCCGCATCACATCCGCACTCGCCATCCACGTGTCCAAGTTGCGCGACACGCGTCCCGTGACGGCGGAGTGATACGTCGGGTCGATGTAGTCCGGCCCCACTTTGAAGCCCTGCACCCGCAAACCCCGTTTGCGAAGCGCCGCCATCAGCCCAAGCGTAAAGGTCGTCTTGCCTACCCCACTATTCGTCCCGCCGATGACGAGTCGCGGACGCGAGAGTCCTGTCTTCGACGCTTTTCGTACTTGCTCCCCGCACTGTTCCATCCGGCGACCTAACCTCCTTCGCTCACCTATTCTCTACAACATCACCCGCACCAACCACTGCTTCCAATCCGCCAGTCCCCCCGGCAACACATGCGCCTGCAAACTCGCCGCAGCTCCCACAAACGCCCCGCCGCCGAGCACCACTTGCACTTGCGGCTCCTGCTGGTGCAACTCCGCCACCAGCCGCTCGACCCACGGCACCAACTGCGGGTCGAGTGCCGACACCGCCACCACGCGAATCCGGTTGCGGCGCACGATCTCCAGCAGCCCCTCGTACGGCGTGTTGGCCCCGAGGAACACGACCTCCGCCCCGCAGCGACGCAGAAACAGGGAGAACAGCATCAACCCGATCTGATGATGCTCCCCTTCCGGACAAAGCGCCAGCACTTTCGGCAGCCCCGCCTGCACGGGAAACACGCGGAAGAACTGATAAAACCGCTGCGAGATCAGATGGCTGGCGAAATGCTCCTGCCCGACGCCGATCTCCCCGCGCTCCCACGCCTCCCCGATCCGATGCAACAGAGGAGCCAACACCTCATGAAACATCTCCTCATAATGAAACATCGAGAACCCGAGGTCGAGCAGCGAATTGGCCTTCTCCGAATCGAGCGCCACCAGCGCCGCGTATAGGTTGCGGCTCATCCCTTCATACCGTTGCTCCGTCTTCGGGTTGACCTCAGGCACCAACTCCCGCTGCTGCCCGCGCCTGATCTCCAGCATCTTCACCGCTTGCGAGATGGAGACGCCCTTCTCCTCCGTCTGCACCTTCAACCAGCGCAGGTCCTCGATGTCCTGTTCCGTATACAAACGATGCCCCGACTCCGAGCGCCCCGGCGACACGACATTGTACCGCCGCTCCCACGCCCGAATCGTCACCGCCGGCATCTCCAGCATCTTGGCGACCGACTTGATGTTATACACTGGCTCTCCCTGCTTTCTTTCCATACTTGTCGTTCACTTCACCTATACATTCACTATACATGAATCGTACACATCCGACCAGACGATTTGACGAATCGGAAGGTATGCTATACTGGTACAAGTTGCTTCCCGTACGAATTTGAAAAAAGGAGTTATTACCCATGAGCGAAAAGAAAGAATTCGTCTACAAACTGAACCCGTCGCGCCCCACCTTCATCCAAGACATGACGGCGGAAGAGGAAGCGGTGATGGGTCGCCACTTTCATTACCTGCAAGGCTTGCTGAAGGAGCAGCGCCTGATCATGGCGGGCCCCTGCCTCGACGCCGAATTCGGTCTCGTCGTGTTTGTCGCCGAATCGGAGGAGGAAGCGCGGGAGGTCATGAACAACGACCCCGCGATCAAAGAAGGCGTGATGATCGCCGACTTGCACCCATTCCGCGTGTCCCTGTTGCAAGGTCGCTAATCGCCACGCCCTTTTTTCAAAAAAGCGCACGTTAAACGACCTCGGCCTGTTCACGGCTTAGGTCTTTTTGCCTTCCTTTTGCAAGGATGGCATCTCGAAACAACAGCCATTCCGGGTCAAGCACCCGTATCCCCTGTTGAAAATGGCCGGTCAAAGTGAATTGCAACCCTTCCAGCACATGCGAGTACTAATTGAAGACGATCCACCACAACAGCAGGAAAAAAACCGACGGCAACCGATATGCGTACAAATGCCCCGTCCCCGGCATCAACAGCGACCAATAGATCGCCATCAACAAATAAATGGTTCTATTTAGGGAAACAATAAGCAAATGGAAATCTTGCCAATCCAATTACGCTCGGGAGGTGGACATGATGAAGGAAACAACCATTCAAGACATCCTCAACCTGTTCGAATCGATCGAGCAAAAAAATACGGAGATCAGCGCGGTCTGGCACGAAGGAGTCGTCTTTACTCGGCCGTGGTGGATCATGATCGGCCTGTTGGTTCTCCCGTGGTGCTTGTTTTGGCTGTTTCGCAAAAAATCCAGCACCCATCGCCTGATGTTTGCCGGATTTTTCGTCTATGTTGTCGCGTCTACGGCTGACTCGCTCGGCGTGCCGTTTGGGTTGTGGTGCTATCTGGTGACACCGTTGCCTTATCTCCACACGTTTTATCAGCCGCTAGACTTGTCGATGTTGCCGGTGTTCACGATGTTTTTCCTGCAGGTGCGCCCGCAGACGTCGCCGCTAGGGAAAGCGTTGCTCTACGCCGGGGTTCTTGCATTTGGAGCGGAGCCGTTGCTGATTCGGCTGGATGTTTACAGGCAGTTGGAGTGGTCGCATTTGTACTCGTTTCCCTGTTATGTGCTGATCTATCTGGCGGCGCACTACATGTCACGACGTCGTGATTTTGCCCCGCTCGAATAGGGTCCCCGGCAGCGTCCACGCTGGGGAAGCGCAGCATGAGACCGTCCTCATCCGCTTGGACGGTGATCTCGAAGTCCGAGCGATCCGTTTGGCGATAGACGCCGGTCAACTAGCAAGACGACCGGATCGACCTCCGGATGCGCCACCAACTCCCATCCCGGAAACTCCGCAATCTCCCGCTCATACATCTCCCACTCGCCGGCCGCGTTCTCAATCCGCTCCCTCACCACCGCCACTTTTTCCAAAATCGAACGTGCTTGCGGGTTGTGGGGAGCAGGTGGGCAAACTCCTCCCCCGTCAGGCACGCTTCCTCCATGAAGTGCGTCGGATGCCCCTTCGCCACCTCGTGGTACCGGATGACATCGATCCCGTTGCGCTCCGCTTGCAACTTGATAAATCGGGAAAAAGAAGACTTGCCCGAGCCGGACAAGCCTTCGAGGCATAGGAGTTGGGGTTGGTTCATCATACACCGCCTGTTGAGGTTAGACTTTGTAACAGTTGTTCCGATAGCGTGATCGGGTCTTTCGGAATCGCTTGCAGATCAAACGTCTTGATCAACTCCCCCGCCCTCACCGGCTCCGGTCGCTCCAACAACCCGCCCAGATAGGCGAGCAGGCCGACCAGTTGCTCGGCGCTGGTGCCGGCGTCGCGGATCGCGGCGAGGGTGAGGGACTTGTCGCGCTTGGACAGGCGCTCGCCGCCTGGGCCGCAGAGCAGAGGGACATGGGTGAAGCGGGGCGGTTCGAGGCCGAGCGCTTCGTAGAGCAAAAGCTGGCGCGGGGTGGAGTCGAGCAGGTCATAGCCGCGCAGCACGTCGGTGATCTCCATCGCCGCATCATCGACGACAACCGCCAGTTGGTACCCGATGATGCCATCCGCTCGCTTCACGACGAAGTCTCCACCGAATCCCGCTTCAAACGCCTGCCTACCTGCCAGCAGGTCTTCATACGCCACCGGATGATCCGGCACTCGAAAGCGATAGGACGGGTCTTTGCGCGCGGCCTTCTCCGCCCGTTCTACAGAGGTCAGACCTCGGCAGATCCCCGGATAGACCGGCCCCTCCGCCGACAGCCCGTGCGGCGCGCTGGCGATCGCCATCAGCTCGGCGCGGCTGCAGTAGCACGGATAGAGCCATCCGTCTCGCAACAGCTGCTCCATCGCCGCTTCATACAACCCCTCTCGCTCGCTTTGCGTGTAAGGCGCATACTTGCCGCCGAGGTCCGGCCCCTCGTCCCAATCGAGACCCAGCCAACGCAAGTCCGTCAGGATCTGTTCCGCATACTCCGGTCGCGAGCGCGGCTTATCCACATCTTCCATCCGCAACACAAACTCACCGCCCGCCTGCCGAATCTGCCACCACGCCAACAAAGCGGTCCATGCGTTCCCGATATGCATCTGCCCCGAAGGCGTCGGGGCAAAACGTCCTCTTGTCTTCATCATCGATCACCTGTCATCCGTTCGATTCGTTGTCTTCTCTTACATTGTAGAAGAAGACTGCGACGCTGACAAACCACGCGCTCTTTTCCCGAACACGAACACGCCGAGGCAATAGACGACGAGGAACACCACCATGAACAGGCTGGACAGGCGGTACATGTGCGCATACCCCGCCCCGATCGCCAGCGCACCCAGACTGACAGCACCGACGGCCACGCCCAAGTCGGTCGAGTTGAGGAACATCGCGTTCGCCATGCCTCGCTGCTCCGGCGCGACCTCTTTGATCATCCACGCCTGAATCGACGGTTGCAACATCCCGAAGCCGGAGCCGAACACCAGCGCCGCCGCGATCAACAGCCCCATCGTATGAGCGTACGACAGCACCAACAGCGCGGCGATCAGTAAGAAGGCACCCGGGAGGATGACGGCCACATGCCCTTTTTTGTCAAAAATCTTGCCGGAGAGCGGGCGAATCAGCACCACGGCCAGTGCGTTGACGAGGAAGAAGTTGCCGACGTGGTCGAGATGGACTTCCTTGCCGAACAGGGCGAGGAAGCTCAACAGGCCGCCGTAGACGATCGACAGCAGGAAGTTCAACCCGAACGGCAGCAAAATCTCACGTGGGATCAGCGCCCTGCGTTTGACAGGGGGTGTGCTCGTGGCGGTGACCTTCGCCTTGGTCTCCATCGGTTTGCGCAGATGGTCGCGCAACAAAAACGTCAGCGGCAGGATTGTCGCGACGACCAAAACACCGCCGCCGATCAACGAGCCAAAGCTCGTGCCGAGCAGCGCCAATCCGATCGACGGGCCGATCGACATCGCCAAGCTGGTCGACAAGCCGAAATACCCCATCCCCTGCCCCATCCGCGAGTCGGGCACGATGTTCGAAGCCATCGTCGGGAACGTCGTCGAGATCATCCCGAAGCCCAATCCGTACAGCGACCGCATGAACAGGAACAGAACGATCGCCCCGCACCAGTAGTAGCCTGCGGTCGCCAACAGCACGACGACGAAGCCGAGGAAAAGCATCAGGTTGCGCTTGCCCCGCTTGAGCATCTGCCCCGCAAACAGACGGGCGATGATCGCGGATAAGGCGAAGAGGGACGTCACCAAACTGACGGTCAGGCTACCCGCATGAAAATGCCCCTTCACATAGGAAGGGAGCGTCGGGACGAGCATTTGCAGATTCGTGAACAGCAGGAAATTGCACAGCGTGAGGATGGTAAAGCTTTTCGTCCAGAGTTTCTCTTGATGTTGTACGTCGGCTTTCAAATGCGCTCACCTATTCTCCTAGAAGTTTTTCCATGTTGTCTTTGACCTGTGACAGAATCGTTTTCAACAGCTCCACTTGCGCCGGGTCGATCCCGTCGACGGCGTCGGCGATCGCTTGTGCCTCCATCGGGGCGGTTTCGGCGACGACCTCCTTCCCTTTTGCCGTCGCAAAGACCAGAAAGGCGCGGCGGTCGGTGGTGCTGGCTTGCTTTTGCACGAGCCCTTTTTTCATCAAGGCATCGAGAATCCGCGTGGTCGTCGGCTGGTCTTTGGCCGAGCGGAGCGCAATCTCCTTTTGGTTGAGGCCGTCGTGCTGGCTGATGCGATAGAGCACGTGGAACTGCTCGGGCGTGATCTCATACGCCTTGAGCCGCAACGTGACCAGTTGCGTCAGTTTGCGGTAGGTTTGCGAGAGTAGAAAGCCGAGCGATTCCGACCCATGGTACGTAGGCATGTGGGAGACCTCCCTTGTTTGAACGTCTATTTACTTGTTGTGACAATTATATGAGCGACTTGTCGGTTTCGTCAAGACATTGATTTCTCGTATCAAGAAGTAACATCGGATTTTTTATCAATCCAGATGCTCCCGTCGCTTTGCAATTCCGCGTAGAAGATGTCTTCATACGAGTCGATCCCCTGCTGTTTCAGTTGCACCGAGAGCCATGAGCGGTTCAGGCCGAGTTCTTGCAGGTTGCGTTGCACCACTTGGCCGTCGACGATCAGTTCGGTGGGCAGGTATTGGCGTTTCGGCGTGGGGAGTTGCAGGTCTTGTTTGGTGACCGACTCCTGTGCGACCTGCTTGAGCACGCTGATCTGACCGTTCGGTTCGAGGATCGCGTAGTCCACGTCGCGGAGGGAGAAGATGTTCTTGGTGCGCAGCAGCATTGAGAGGTCGTCCATGTTCAAGCGGTTGGAAGCCATCGCTTTTTCCAACACCTTGCCTTCTTTGATCAGGATCGTCGGTTCGCCGTCGAGGAGCACGCGGGCTTTGGACGACTTGAGGCTGAGCGTTTCGATGCCGAAGGTGAGCAATGCCCACAGCGCAAGGCCGAGGATGCCGGTGTGAAGCTTGATGTCGCTGTGGACGACCATGTCGCCTGCGATGTTGCCGAGGGCGATGCCGGTGATATAGGTGAAAAAGGTCATTTGGCTGAGCTGCTTTTTGCCCAGGACGCGGGTGAGAAAGAGCAACACGACAAAGCCGATACAGGTGCGGATGATGGTGGTCAGGATCGAGTCCATGTGTATCCCTCTTCGTTGTCAGGTTGATGGTGTTGTGTTTAGGCTGACCCGTGGAGCGAGATTGATTCATGGGCACGGTTATTTAAATGATTGACACCAACTGAAAAGACTCTTTATGATGAAACGGATAGGGGGTGGAAATGATGGAAGTCACTGAATTGAACGTATGGGCCGTGCTGGTCGCAGGTCTCGCTTACTACGCGATCGGGGGGCTGTGGTATTCGCCGGTGCTGTTCGGCAACGTGTGGGTGAAACTGCGCGGGATCAACAAGTTTGAAATGAAATCGTCCGCCGGCCCGATGATCGGGGCGTTGTTCGTGAACTTGGCGAGTGCGTTCGTGCTGGCGTTGCTGTTGCAACTGACCGAGGCGGTTACGTTGGCCGACGGGCTGACGACCGCGTTGGTGGCGGGTGTGAGCGTTGCTCTGGCGATCGGGTTGAATCATCTTTTTGAAGGCGCGAAGTTTCAAATGTTTGTGTTGACCGTTGGGTATCATCTGATCGCCTATGCGGTGATGGGACTTATCTTAGGTGCTTGGCAGTAGGATTTCTTGATTTGTTAAATGGAGACTCCTCAGACGATGTGATCGGATGGGGAGTTTTTGCTAGGAACGAAAGAGGGACAGATGTGGAGGAGGATTTTAGAGATGACGACTTATGTGGCGTTGTTGCGTGGGATAAATGTGGGCGGCAAGCACCTGATCAAGATGGCGGACTTGCGCGAGTGGTTGGAATCGCTTGGGTTGAGCAATGTTCAGACCTACATCCAGAGCGGGAACGTGCTGTTCGATTCGGAGGAAGCGGCCGACGTGTTGCAGGACAGGCTCGAACGGGAGATGGAGAACAGGTACGGGTTCCCGGTGCCCGTGATGTTGCGGACGGCTGCGGAGTACCGCCGCGTGTTGGAAGAGTGCCCGTTTCCGCTGGAAGGGTTGTCCGAGGAGGAGAGTGTGCATGTTTCCTTTTTGGCGCAGGAACCGACGGAGGAAGAGTTGGGCAAGTTGCCGAAGCAGCCGTTCGGGACGGACGAGTACCGGGTTGTGGGGCGCGAACTCTACCTGTTGCTGCGTCAACGAGTGAGCGATTCGAAGCTGCCGATTCTGTTGCAAAAAGCCTGCACGGGTACGATGCGGAACTGGAAGACGGTGACGAAGATCAGGGAGATGGTGGAGAAGAGGGAGGGGTGAGGTCACGACCCGCTCCCTTTTTTGTTTCTCCGTCCTACTCTTCCCAGAACAAGTCGTTCAGCGTCTTCCCAAGCGTCTTGCAGATCGCGATGCACAAGTTCAAGGTCGGGTTGTAATTCCCCGACTCGATCAAGCCGATCGTCTGTCTGGATACGCCGACCAACTTGGCGAGTTCCTCTTGGGACAGGTCCTTTTCGACGCGAGCGAGCTTTAAACGCTTGTTCTTCATCGGTTCTTCCCGCCCTTGTTGGCGAGCGTGTGCGAGAGGAACAGCGTGGCGACAAATAGCGGTACGTAGATCATCAGTGCCGCGAAAAAGACCAGCGCGAACGTCCACAGCGATTGCGTGCCGCCTTCTCCGTACAAGATGGCGCTGCGGATGCCGAAGAACAACGCGAGGGCGATCCCGACTCCCAAGCCGATCACGATCGTTTTCACGTTCATCGGCAGACGGCTGGAGCGGTCGTGGACCTCGACTTCATCGGCATAGACGCCGAGTTGGGCGGAACGGATGAAGTAGTATAGGGACGAGCCGAGCATGATGATCAGTTCGCTGGCGATGCGCTCGATGTCCGTGCCGTAGTAGAAGTACTTGAAAAGGATTGAGGCGAAGCAGAGCAGGATCACGACGTTGTAGGCTTCTTTGTAGATCTTGTTGCGGAGGCCGACGAGGCGCTCGTCTTGTGTTTTGTTGCTGTTGATCAGGGGGAACCATTTCATGAGGAGGTCTCCTTCCGGGTGGGTGTTGGCAGTTATGTTGTGTATATCGTATTCTTTTTGCGTCATTTTGTCAAATATATATGTCATTACGTCATCTATAACTTCCCCTGCACATCATTCCCCTTCCGATGACGAGTGGACTGGATGGTCAGGTAGACCCCGCTGAGCTGTTTCCATTCTTTCGGGCCTAACAGCGCGATGATGACCCATATAAAGAACGCGACGACGAATTCTTGTGCGATTGTGATCCCTTCAGTCGGTTCTTTCATCAGACATACCCCCTTACCTGATTAGGGTATGAAGGAGTCTCGTATTTTGCTTGAATGCTTGTGCCCCAGCACATGCTCTTAAGAGTTGGTCATTGAAACCGATCCTTGATGTGATGTGTTCGAGGGGGAGCAGAATATTGTGAGTCCGGACCAAACATAATGTAACCATGCCCTCTTCAAATGTAAGCGAATCAAAGGAATGCCCACCCAAATGTCGTATAATGATGGTAGTACATGCTAACAGTCTTGCATCACCAACCTAGTTGGGAGGGAAAACAATGGCTAGAGAATATCGAGCGAATGAAATTTTCAAACCGGGAACCTACCCTGAACATACATATGTCACCCGCCGCTCCAGAACTGGCACCTATGATTCCTTGCTGGAAGAAGCTCTTGATACTTTGGGCTTTCTCACCTCAATCGTCGGGCCCTCTAAGTCCGGCAAAACGGTATTATGCGAGAATGTGATCGGCTCCGGTAAAATGATCCTGTTAAGCGGTGGAGATTTCAAAGAAGGGGAAGACTTCTGGACAACAATCGCCAATAAGATCGGGCTACCGATTGAAACGGAATCCACCGATGCCAATACGGATGAGGTCCAAGGCGGGGTAAAAGGCTCCGCGTTCTTTGTCGAAGGTCAAGGCTCCATAAAACGTTCCACGACGCAATCCTACAAAGCAAAACAATTCACCGGCAAAGATCGAGTGATCGAAGAATTCGTCTCCAATGAACTCGTCTTGGTTCTCGACGACTTCCATTACATCAACGTCGACATGCAACTCGATATCGCTCACCAGCTCAAAGATGCCATTCGCAAGGAATTGAGAGCGGTTGTCATTTCACTTCCTCACCGAGCAGATGATGCGATTCGCAAAAATAGCGACTTGAATGCACGCATGAACTTTATCAACATCGAGCCTTGGTCGGAAGAGGAATTAAAGGAAATCCCTCTGATCGGGTTTCGCAAACTCGGGGTCAGCATTCGTGAGGAGTTTGCCGAACGTTTAGCAAGAGAGAGCATCACATCCCCGCAATTGATGCAATCTATCTGCCTCAACTTGTCACGTGTGCTCCAAGTTGATAAAGACCCTACTGTGAATGAGGTCGGAGATGCTTCGTATTTGGAAGCCGCCTATCGAAAAACCACGTCGCACATGGATTACAGGGATGTCATCAACAAGCTTGAATCCGGCCCGCCCTCCCGAGGGAAGCAGAGAAAGAGCTTTGAACTGCAAGATGGCCGAATCGTGGATATTTACGAAGCCATCGTGGAAGCGATCGCGCAAGACCCACCGACGATCTGGATCGATATTGAGGGCTTAAAAGATCGCGTGACCAAGATCATGAAAGACGATGCAACGAAGCTGGAAAATCGGAAACTCAAGGAGACCTTGAAACAGATTCAAGGGATCGTGTCGAGCCATGAGGAGTTGTATCGGGTCTTGGAATGGAAAGATGAGAAGGTATATATTTTAGACCCCTATTTCTTGTTCTACCTGCGATGGGGTCGGGAATAACGACATCGTTTCTAAAAAAGGAGAATCAGATCGATGGCGACATACAAGCAAATCCAAGCCTATGTCAAAAACAAATACGGCTTCGTTCCGAAAACCTGTTGGATCGCCCATATGAAGGAACTTTGTGGTCTTCGCTCTAGGGTCTCACCGAATCGACATTCACCCTCTTCTAGGGTCCATCCCTGTCCGCCGGAGAAACAAGAAGCGATCAAAGATTCTTTTGTTCACTTCAAGATGGTACAAGACATTTCATAGAGTATAAAGAGATCCCCTCGAAAACAACTATTTGGCGGGGATCTCTTTTTAGCGTGCGCTCTCGTCCCCGTCACCCTTACCTGTTCCGGGGATATTTTCATTGAACAGTGGTACAATTATCCACATAGTGCACGTCAAATCCTTGCCAAAAAGGAGACCGGATCAAAAATGGGAAATGAACACACGGAGACGGGCTGGAACCTAGACAACAGTTACGCCCGTCTGCCGGAAGTCTTTTTTAGCGTCATATCGCCAAACCCTGTCTACGCGCCGAAGTTGATCGTTCTGAATCAACCGCTGGCTTCCTCTCTCGGCTTGGATGCTCAAGCGTTACAAAGCGAAGAGGCGGTCGCCGTCCTTGCGGGTACTCAAGTCCCCGAGGGCTCCGTGCCTCTCGCCCAAGCCTACGCCGGGCACCAATTCGGCCACTTTACCAAACTGGGCGACGGCCGTGCGCTGCTGGTCGGTGAGCAGATCACGCCTTCCGGTGAGCGGTTTGACATCCAGCTCAAAGGCTCGGGTCGCACCCCCTACTCGCGCGGCGGCGACGGCCGTGCCGCCCTCGGTCCGATGCTGCGGGAATACATCATCAGCGAAGCGATGCACGGGCTCGGCATTCCGACCACCCGCAGCCTCGCCGTGGTGACCACCGGTGAGCCGATCTACCGGGAAACGAAGCTCCCCGGTGCGATCCTCACCCGCGTGGCGGCCAGTCACCTGCGCGTCGGCACCTTCCAATACGCCGCCCAATGGGGCACAGTCGAGGATCTTCGCGCACTCGCGGACTATGCCATCCAACGCCACTACCCCGAAGCGGACAAAGCGGAGAACCGCTACCTCGCCCTGCTCCAAGAAGTCATCAAGAGACAGGCGGCGCTGGTCGCCAAGTGGCAACAGGTCGGCTTCATCCACGGCGTGATGAACACCGACAACATGACGATCGGCGGGGAAACGATCGACTACGGCCCGTGCGCCTTTATGAACACGTATGATCCGAAGACGGTCTTCAGCTCGATCGACGTACAAGGCCGCTACGCCTATGGCAACCAGCCGTACATCGCCGGCTGGAACTTGGCCCGTTTTGCCGAAACCCTGATCCCGCTGTTCGACGACGATCAGGAGAAAGCCGTCCAAATCGTCCAAGACGCCATCTCCGCCTACAGCCAACTG
>DASTWJ010000267.1:0-12233 GCA_035776695.1 Bacilli bacterium | reverse complement strand
TCGTTGAGCGTGGACGCGACTTCGGCGACGAAGATCGTGTAGTTGCCGTAGGTCACCGGCTGGGTCTTGTTGGTGAAGTAGGAATGCAGGGAATGACCCAACTCATGCGCGAGGGTGAACATGTCGTCCTGCGTGTTCGTGTAGTTGAGCAGGATGAACGGCAGGGACTCGTAGGTGCCCCAGGAGTAAGCCCCGCTGCGCTTGCCTTCGTTCGGGTAGATGTCGATCCAGCGCTCGTCGAACGCCCGCTGCACGGTGGTGACATATTCTTCGCCGAGCGGTGTCAAGGCGTCGAGGATGATGCCTTGGGCCTTTTCGTACGGCATTTCCTGTTTGACTTCATCGACCATCGGGATGAACAAGTCGTAGTAGTGCAGTTCGTCGAGGCCGAGCACTTTCTTGCGCAGGGAGACGTAGCGATGCATCGTATCCATGTTGTCGCGCACCGCTTGGATCAGGTTGTCATACACTTCGGTCGGCATGTTGTCCGGCGACAGCGCCATCTCCAGCGTGGAGTCATACTTGCGGGTGCTGGCGATGAACGCGTCCTTCTTCATCGAAGACGTCAGCGTCGCGCCAAACGTGCTCTTGTAGTTGCCGTATGTACCGAACAGTTTCTTGAATCCGTTCTTGCGCAGGGTGCGGTCTTCCGCCTCCATCAAGACGCGGTACTGCCCTTCGGTCACGTCGTGCAGTTCGCCTTTCGAGTCCTCCGCTTGCGGGAACTTCAAGTCGGCGTTGGCAAAACGGGAGTAGATCGTCGCCGGCGCTTCGGCCACTTCGGCCATCCGAGCGATCAGGTTCTCCTCGACCGGCGAGAGGACGTGGTCTTTTTCCCGCATCAGGCGTTCGAGCAGGATTTGGTACTGCTTGAGCCCCTCGTTTTCCGCCAAGAAGCTTTCGATCTTTTCTTTCGGCAGGGCGATCACTTCCGGACGGAAGAAGGAAGACGCACCCATCGCCTGTGCCGCCAAACCGGTCGCCCGGTCGACCATGCCTTGGTAGGTGGTGTTCGACAGGTCTTGGTGCGAGCGCATGTTGGCAAAGACATAGACGTTCTCAAACGCCGCTTCCAGTTCGTCCTGCACTTGCAGCGCAGCGAGCAGCGTGTCGGCCGATTCGCCGAGCTTGCCTTGAAACACCGTCACTTTCGGAATCAGATCCTGCACTTTTTTATAGGCTTGTTCCCAAGCCTCCGTGTTGGCAAACATTTTTTCCAGATCCCACGTGTGTTCCACCGGGATGTCAGAACGCTTTTTAACCGAGCTGGACATGTAGTTCCCCCCTATGATTCGATCACATAGCCGGAGCCGTGCTCCAGCCGTTTTTTCTCCACAAGCGCCAAGTCCTCGACCTCGATCAGCCCGAGCGCGTTACGCTGCAACAAGCTTTCGGCCGCCGGAAACGCTTGCTCCTCATTCTCCGCCACGACGATCACTTGCGTCGCGGGAAAGCCTTTTCCCTTGGCCTCCAAACGGTAGAGAAACATGGTGCGTCACCTCTTTGGGTTATTATACCTTATTACAGGTCCGGCCTCCACAATCCTCCTTCCCTGTCCGAAGTCCTGATTGGTGCGGGTGCGGGTGTTTTTTTGTAAAATTCGGGGCTGTGAGCAGGTATCAAGACCTATTCTCTTGAATTTGTGAATAGATAAAATGTAAGAATATTGGTGCAAGGAGGAAGCCCTCATGGCTCATCCCCAAATGAATCAACCTCTGGACAAGAAAGGGGTCGCGTTGTTCTTCTCGCTGCCCGTCCTGGCGTGGGCGCTGTACGACCTCGCCAACACGATTTTTTCCATGAACGTGGTTTCTCGGTATTTCCCGCGTTTGGTCACCGACACGTTCGGGGCGGAGGACTTGGTGTTTTCGATCGCCGTGTCCTTGTCGATGGCGCTCGTCGCCCTGCTCTCCCCCGTGCTCGGCGTGTTGATCGACGTGCGCGGGCGCAAGAAACCGTATGTCACCGGGTTCACCCTCGTCTGTCTCCTCGCGACGGCGGCGATCGGGCTGATCGGTTCTCTGCTCGGTACTCATTCTTTGATCCTGCCGATCCTGCTCGCCCTGTTCGTCGTCGCCAACTTCACGTTCAACTCGTCGCTGATCTTCTACAACGCCCAGCTCGCCGACATCTCCACCCGCGAGAACATGGGCCGCGTATCCGGCTGGGGCGTCGGCCTCGGCTATGTCGGCACGATCATCGGCCTGCTGTCGATCGAACCGTTCGTCACCGGCAAAGTGCCCGGGTGGCTGCAATCGCTGCTCCTGCTCAACCCGGTGGAGGCGGGCGCGAAGACGGGCGATTACTTCAACGCCTTCGTCCCGACGGCGCTTCTGTTCCTGATCTTCTCCCTGCCCCTGTTCTTCTTCGTCAAAGACCGCCCGCAAGCGGTCGGCGCGACGCAAGAGCGCGGCTCGATCTGGAAGATCGGCTATACCCGCGTCTGGAAGACGTTTAAGGAAGCGCGAAACTACGGCGGCCTGTTCATGTTCCTGCTCGCCAACTTCTGTTTCACCGACGCGATCAACACGGTGATCGCCTTCATGTCGATCTACGCCCAAGACGTGATGGGGCTGACCGACTCGCAGCTGACGATGTTCCTGCTCGTCGCCACGGCGTTTGCGGTCATCGGGTCTTTTGCCATCGGCTTTGTCACCGACCGCATCGGCTCAAAGAAGACGATCTACTCCGTGCTCGCCTTGTGGGTCGTCGCCTTGATCATCGCGTCGACGGCCGCTTCGATGCCGATGTTCTGGGTGACCGGCATCCTGATCGGCATCGGCATGGGGTCGACGTGGGTGTCCACCCGTACGATGATCATCGAACTGTCCCCGCCGGAGAAGCGCGGCGAGTTCTTCGGGCTCTTCTCCCTCTCCGGCAAGGTGTCGGCGATCATCGGTCCTTTGGTCTGGGGGATCACCACCTACCTGCTGCGCGACTACGGCACGATCGGCAGCCGCATCGCGATCCTGACCCTGTTGATCTTCATCCTGCTCGGGGCGTGGCTGATGCGCTATGTGCCCGACCTGTCCAAAGACAAGAAGAACACCTCGTTGTAGAAAAAGGGGAAATGGAAACGGCACCTGATGCGCTGATGAGCGTGACAGGTGCCGTTTTTCCGTAAAGGTAGCGTGTGGTCTAGGCCGTCACGACGCTCGGGTTCGGGCCGTGTTGCATGACATGTTGCACGATCTTGATCGCCTCTTCGATCTGCTCCGCCGTGACACCGGTGTGCGTGACGGCACGGATGCGACCGTGACCGAGCTCGGCGATGTTCAGCCCTTGCGCCTTGCAGCTCTCGACGAACGTCTGCCAGGTAAAGCGCTCATCGGTCACGCGGAAGAAGAGGATGTTCGTCTCCACCTCGGACGGATCGGTCTCGATGCCCGGGATCGCCGCCAGCCCTTCCGCCAAGCGTTTCGCGTTGGCATGATCGTCCGCCAGACGCGGCACGACCTGCTCCAGCGCGATGATCCCCGCCGACGCGATGATGCCCGCTTGGCGCATGCCGCCGCCGAGCATCTTGCGCAGGCGGTAGACTTTTTCCACGAACGCTTTGGACCCGACGACCAGCGAGCCGATCGGTGCGGACAGTCCCTTCGACATGCAGAATTGAATCGAGTCGGCATATTGCGCGATCTGGCTCGGCGGCAGGTCCATCGCCACGGCGGCGTTGAAGATGCGCGCGCCGTCCATGTGGACGGGCAAGCCTTTGCGATCGGCGAAGTCGCGCACCTCCTGCAGGTAGGACAGCGGCAACACTTTGCCGCCCATGCGGTTGTGCGGATTCTCCAAGCAGATCAGGGACGGCAGCGCGAACTGCGGGTCGTCCATCTCGTCGGGGAACGCCTTTTCCAAGTCTTCGATCAGCAGGCGACCGTCCGGCTGTGTACGGATCGGCTCATACATCAGACCGCCGCAGACGGACGCGCCGCCCGCTTCGTAGATGTAGATATCCGTCTCATCGCCGACGAGCACTTTCGTGCCGCGCGGGCAATGCGCCATCAGCGAAGCGAGGTTCGCCATCGTGCCGCTCGGCATCAGAATCGCCGCTTCTTTGCCCAGCAAGCGGGCGGCCAGCGCTTCCAACCGCTTGACGGTCGGGTCTTCTCCGTAGACGTCATCGCCGAGTGCCGCCTTGGGCATCGCGTCCAACATCTCTTGCGTCGGTAGGGTAAATGTATCACTGCGAAGTTCGATCATATCGGGACCTCCTAAGCTTGTTGGGTGATCGGCTGCGGGGTGACGACCACCTGAATCTGTTTCAGCGCGGCATCCAACCGCGCCTCCGTCTCCTCCGCCGTCGCGCCGGTCGCGATCACGAAGCCGAGGCGGTGGGAGAAGTTCTGCGGCGGTTGCACCTGCGCCCCCGCCTGTTTCGTCACGGCGATCTGCTCGATGCCCGGCAGCGCACGCGCCGCGTCCACGCCTTCGATGGCTTGCAACACACCGCTCGTCTCCGCGATCAGGAAACGGATGCCGGCATGGCAGCGGTACTCGGCCGCCAAGCCCTGCGGCTCTTGCACCGCCGAGCGAATCTGCGTTTCCAGCAGGTCGATACCCGTCGCGTGACGGATCAGCTCCGGGATCATCCCTCCCGCGAGTCGGGCGTTGATCTCGACGATCGCCGCCCCCTGCTCCGTCCATTTGATCTCCGTGTGCGTCGCACCGTTGCGGATGCCGGTCGCCGCCAGCGCCCGTTCGACGGTGACGCGCATCTGCTCCCAGACGTCCTCCGACACGGGAGCCGGGAAGATGTGCTTCGACTCGACGAAGAACGGGAAGCCGGTCAGCGTCTTCTGCGTGATGCCGACCAGCGTGGTCTTGCCTTCCCACGAGAACATCTCGACGCTATACTCGGGCGCGTCGAGGAACTGTTCCAACAGCACGGTCTGCGCCGTCTGCTGGCCGCGGGCGTTCGTGTGGACGGCGAGAATCTGTTCCGCCTGCGCGTGAACCTCCTCCTCCGTCCGGCACAGCTTGACGAAGTTGGAGCCGCTGTCATCGGCCGGCTTGACCACGAGTGGCAAGCCGACTTCCGCGACCGCCGCCGCCACCTGCTCCGGGCGTTGCACCTTGGCGAAACGCGGTTGATGGACGCCCGCTTCGAGCAGGGTCTGACGAGTCAGCGCCTTGTTGCGACAGGTGCGGATCGCATCGGGCGGGTTGCCCGGCAAGCCGTACTCGCGAGCGATCTCCGCACACGCTTCCAAGTAAAATTCGCTCGTCGTCGCGATGCCGGCCAACTCCTCGGCCTTCACGTTCTCGCGAATCGTCGCTCGCAGCGCGTCCAGCGAGTTGGTGTCGCAGACGAGCACGTCGGCCCCTGTCTCGGACAACCCGAGGTAGCGGTCGGGGTTATGTGTCAGGAACATGGGACGCAAGCCCCACGAACGGGCCTGTTTCAGTGCGAGCATCCCCGTCCCGGTGGTGTTGGACTCAACGAACAGCAAGATCTGAGACACGGTTCTTCCCTCCTGTTTTCAAAGCCGCGTACGCCCACGACGCAACGACCGTCTCCGGCGTCACGATTTGCGGTGCGTCAGGCAGGCGCAGTTGTTCGATCCCTTTTGCCGTGCGGTAGTTTTCGTCGTAGATCGAGGAGAAATAGCGGTCGCCGCGATCGGGGAAGATGGCGGCGATCTTCGTGCCTGGGCTGACTTGCGTGCTCAGCCAACGCGCCACCGCGTAGACGGAGCCGGACGAGTTGCCCGCGAAGATCTTCTCCTGTCGCGCCAAAGCCAACGTCGCCGCAAATGCTTCTTCATCGTTCAGCCAGTGGACTTCGTGAACCAGCGCATGATCGACGTTCGGCGGCATCAGCGAGTTGCCCAAGCCCCCTTGCAGACGACCCGGACGATCCGGCTGTCCGAACAGCACCGAACCGCACGCATCGACGGCGACCACATGCAGGTCGGGGTTGTGAGCCAGCAGAGCGCGCGCCGTGCCCGACATCGAGCCGCCGCTGCCGACCGAAGCGACCAGCACGTCGACGCTTCCCATGTCGGCGATCAACTCATCAGCCAACTCTTGATACGCACCGGGGTTGTCCGGGTTCTCATACTGACGCGGCCAGAAGGCGCCCGGATGCCGCTCCATCAACTCCGCCAATTTTTCCAAGCGGGAACCCTGCCAGCCCTGTGCGCTCATCTTGTCCACCACATGAACCTGACAGCCGAACGACGTCAACTTCGCCATCGTCAGCGGGTCGATCCGCGGGTCGGTGACGATATGCACCTCATGTCCCAGATAAGTGCCGACCAACGCGACGCCACACGCCATCGTCCCGGAGGAACTCTCGATGATCGGCACGCCGTCTTGCAGCACGCCGGTGCGCTTCGCTTCGAGGATCGAGCGCTTGGCGACGCGGTCTTTCATCCCGAACGGGTTTTGCAGTTCCAATTTGGCATACACGTCGCCCACGGCCCGTGCATCCAGCTTCAACTTGACCAACGGCGTTTGGCCGATCGCCTCGATCATGTCCTGACGCAACATGTTTCCGCACTTCCCTTCCTCGTCTCGTCTTCTCCTTACGCTTGCAGCTTGCCGACCGCTTCCTCAATCCGCGTCCGACGAGCCGCCCATTGCGCCTGCAAGTGAGCCCGCTCCGCTTCCTGCGCCGCTTGCAACTCACGCATCTCCTGCGGATGCACCGAACCGCTCGTCCGCTTGCCGTACAGACTCTGATCGACATCGAACGCCTGTTGCAACAGCGCCTCCGTGTCCTCGACGAGATAGCCTTGCTCCGCGCAGATCTCCTTCAACAGGTCCCCGTCCGGCTGCGTCGGCAACAACCCGCGTTCCAACGCCTCGACGATGTACCGCCCCGAAGCGACCTGCGCCTTGCGATACGGCATGTCGGCCGCCAGCATCAGCAAGTTCGCCAGCGTGAACCCGCCGAAATACTCACGTGCACAGATGTCGCGCATCTTCTCCTCCTTGAACGTCAGGTGATCGAGCACCGCCGTGAACAACTTCAACGTCGATTGCATCGTCTTGAACATCGTGAAGACATGTGCGCTCGCTTCCTTCGACGTCTCCACGAGGTTCGAGTAGGACGTGCTGCGCTGCCCCAAGGCAAAATCATTGTAAAAAGCGCTGATGTGCGCACTCCGGCCGCGAATCCGCTCCAAGATCGGGAAGTTCTTCTTCTGCGGCATCGCCGACGAGATGCCCGACAGTTGATCGGGCAGGTCGATCAACCCGTACTCCGAGCTCCCCCACTGAATCAGGTCGGTCACGAAGCGGGATAGCAAGACGGACAGTGTCGACAACTCGCCCGCCACCCGCAGGCTCCATTCCCGCGACGCGACGCCGACCAGCGCGTGGCGCTGCGGCTCGGCAAACCCGAGCATCTCGGCGATGCCCTCGCGATCCCAAGCAAAATCAAGCCCCGCCATCGCGCCGGAGCCAAGCGGGCACTTGTTGAACGAATCGAACACGCCAAGCAACAGGCGAGCCGATTCGAGAATCTTCTCATTCATCGCCGACAGATAAAATCCCGGCGTGATGATCTGCGCCGCTTGGTAATGCGTATACCCCGGCATCGGCAGATCGACCGTTCTCGCAGCCAAACGCGACACCGACTCCGAAAAGGCAAACAGAAGGTCGGCCACCGCCAACACCTGCTCCCGCCCGAACATCACTTGGGCGCACGCTTGAAAATCATTGCGGCTGCGATCCGAGTGCCACGCAGGGGCCGGTCGGCTCAACCGTTCTTCCACATAGCGCTCGATCGCAAACGCGATGTCCGACATGTTCGCCGTCGGGTCGGCGGTGATCGTCTGCGGCGTGATCTCGTTCAACAGCCCGGCAATCTCATCGGCCGCCTCCGCCTCGACGAGCCCCATGCGCTTGTATTCAAGCAACAACGCCTGCTCGATTTGCAGATAAGACGGCAACAGGTTGTGCAGTTCATAGGTGAACTGCGGTTCCAGGATCTCTTCATGCAGCAGTTGGCTGGGACCCGCCGCGATTCTTCCGGTGAGCATCCGAGTTCCTCCCTTTATACAATCGTTTATAATATCAATGACCAAAACAAACAAAAGTCGATGTATTTAACCTATCAGACCTCTTCAAAATCGTCAATCCAGATTTCATATCTTAATCAAATCTCCAAACAAGAAAAAGCCCCTGTCCCATCGACCCAGCCTTCACTCGGTCAGATGAAACAGGGGCTCTCCCCAGTAGATCATGACTTTATCCGCCTATCTTACATCCAAGTAATTCTCCGCTCCGACCCTTTCGTGATCCGCTCCACATTCTCACGATGGCGGTACATCACAAACAGGCACAGCGCAAACGTCCCCAGCGACATCCACTTGTCCAACAGCAGAATCGCGTACAGGTGCGCGACCACCCCCGCCACCATCGACGCGAGCGACACATACTTCCACAGGTACAGCGTCAGGAAAAACACAACCACCGCGATCAGAAACAACAGCGGATCGATCGCCAGCACCACGCCGCCCGCCGTCGCCACCGCCTTGCCGCCGCGAAAGCCGGCGAAGATCGGGTAGCAATGCCCAAGCACCGCCGGCAGCCCGGCCCACAGCGGATGCAAGTCCGCCACTCCGAACAACCACGGCAACAGCGCCGCCAGCGTGCCTTTCAACACATCGACGACCGACACGGCCATGCCCGCTTTCCACCCTAATACGCGAAATGAGTTCGTGCCACCCAAGTTGCCGCTGCCCTGCTCCCGAATGTCCACCCCGTAGCCGAACTTGCCGACCACAAGCGCCGTCGGAAACGAACCGAGCAGATACGACGCGATCAAAATCAACACAATCTCAAGCATCCTAACCGTCCTCCTCTCCTACCATACCCTTCCATTGTAGCAGAAAAAAGGCCGGGTTTCCCCGACCAATCGGTACGTGCGGTTTTCCTTCTCCTCGTCCGACGCCCCAAACGGCGCTCCCGTAGACCGGCTGCAACAGCGCCGCTCGGACAGAGAGAACGAACACCTATCTCCGGATGCGAACCCCGACCTGAAACACCCCGGCCCAATAGCCGCTGCTCAAGTCATCGACCGTGATGCCGCTGTTCTGGTCGGCATGAATGAATTGCCCATTGCCGATATAAAGTCCCGAATGCGAATTGCCTAAGAAAAACACGATGTCCCCCGGCTGCAGCTGCGCTTGGCTCACCTGCGTGCCGGCCGCCAACTGGCCCCACGTCGTGCGCGGCACTTCCACGCCGACCTGCCGCAACACGTATTGCACGAACCCCGAACAGTCAAACCCGCCGGGCGATGTGCCGCCATACACATACGGCGACCCTTGATACCGCAACGCCACCGTCACCGCTTGCCCCATCACGGGCGCGGTCGCGCCCGAGCCTTGCATCAGCGTCGGCTGCGGGTTGGAGCTTTCGCGTCGCTCGATCGCCTGCGCTTTTTCCACCGCTTGCTCCCGCTGCTCCTGCCAATTTCCCGCACCGCTCCGCGACGCGACCACCACTCGCTGCTGCCCCTCGTCAGGGGCGGGCGAGATGCGCTTCACCTTCTGCACGCCGAGTTGATCCATCCGCAACCGCGTGGCCGGCGCGCGCTCATCGTTCGTCCGTGGCGCCAACGTCAGCGGGTCGATCAGCGACAACGGTTTTTCCGCCACCGCCAACGGTGGGCCGTAAAGCGTCATCGTCGCCGTCTCCATCTCATACGTCGGTCGTGTTGCCTGCAAGTTCGCTCCGTTCCATGACACCGCCGCTTCCACCGCGTCCTGCTCCCACAACATGGAAGAGAAGATTCCGAGAAGCAGCCCTTTTTTCCATCGTTGCATGCTTTTCCTCCCTTCCTGTGTTCCATCAAGCTGTAGATGAGAGCCTTCTTGCGTCAATCCTATTCAGGCAAGCCCGGTGTACGAGCCTGTTTTTTTCAAGGACAAGAAAAAAACCTTTCCCCGGTGAACAGGGAAAGGCTCTCGCTTATACAATCTCAACGATTTCGAATTCCAACGCGCCGCCCGGAGCGTTGACCGTGACTTTCTCACCGACGGAGCGGCCGATCACCGCGGAGCCGATCGGGGATTCGTTGGAAATCTTGCCCGCCAGCGGGTCGGTCTCGGTGGAACCGACAATCGTATACGTTTCAATATCGCCGTCCGGCACTTCCTTCAGCTTGACCGTCAAGCCGATGGTCACGACCGTTTTATCGCCGGCGTCTTCTTCGATGATATGAATGTTACGCATCATCTTCTCCAATTGGACGATGCGGGATTCGACAAACGCCTGCTCGTCTTTCGCCGCATCATATTCGGCGTTCTCGGACAGGTCGCCGTAGGATACGGCGATCTTGATCCGCTCCGCCACTTCACGGCGCTTGGTGCCTTTCAGGAATTCCATTTCTTCTTCTAATTTTTTCAGACCTTCGCGGGTCAGAAATACAGCTTTATCGTTGCTCATTTCGTTCCTCCTCTGGAAATGTATGCTTCCCATAGAATGTAGCCACATTCGATTTCTCATACACAGGATAAAGCAAAAAAACCAGCAAGTCGAGTCCGTTTTGCCGTTTTTGCCCAAAAAGGTGATGACAAGTTTCCCTCCGCGACTGTCCCGCATAGCTTGGGGGTAACGACGACATAGGAGGGTGCCTACGGATGTTTACCCAGAAAAAAGTGTATGCACCATACGTAAGCCCATTCGATCCCTGCCGCCCGATGACCGTCAAAACCTACGAAACCCCGCCGCAGCTCTACCTGCCGGTACAACCGCCGAACCTGCCGCAATGGGACCCGTACAAGGCGTTGCAGATGGGCACGCTCTGGCCCGCCTACTACAGCCCGTATGAAGGAAGGGGGAAGTAAGCGATGCACAAACAACTGCCCGAGGAGTACTACAAACTGCTGCACGACCTGCAGGCGGTCGACTTTGTGCTCGTGGAGCTGAACCTTTATCTCGATACCCATCCGGACGATAAGAACGCCGTCGAGCAATACAACCACTACGCACACAAAAAGCAACTGCTCAAACGCGACTTCGAGCAGCAGTTCGGCCCGTTGCAAGGCTTTGGCAACTCCTACAGCCGCTACCCGTTCGACTGGAAAGAAGCGCCGTGGCCGTGGCAAGTATAGTCGAAAACCGCGAGAGGAGGACGAGACACCGTGTGGATTTATGAAAAGAAACTTCAATACCCCGTGCGCGTCTCCAAGTGCGACCCGCATCTGGCGAAACTCTTGATTGAACAATACGGCGGTGCCGACGGCGAGTTGGCCGCCGCGTTGCGCTACCTCAACCAGCGCTATACGGTGCCGGACAAAGTGATCGGCGTGCTCAACGACATCGGGACGGAGGAATTCGCCCACTTGGAAATGATCGCGACGATGGTCTACAAACTGACCAAGGACGCGACGCCGGAACAGATCGAGGCCGCAGGACTCGCCCCCCATTACGCCGACCATGACAAGGCGCTTTTCTACCACAACGCCGCCGGCGTTCCTTTTACCGCCACCTACATCCAAGCCAAAGGCGACCCGATCGCCGACCTCTACGAAGACATCGCCGCCGAGGAGAAAGCGCGGGCGACCTACCAATGGCTGATCGACCTGACCGACGACCCCGACATCAAAGACTCCCTGAAGTTCCTCCGCGAACGGGAAGTCGTCCACTCCCTGCGCTTCCGGGAGTGTGTCGAGATTCTGAAAGAAGAGCAGGACAGCAAGAAAATCTTTTAACAAACGTTCGGGAAAAAGAGCGCATGGGACGCCCCTGTTTGCCTAAGGCAAGCAAGAGTGCTCCCCTGCGCTTTTTTCATGAACGTTTCGGTACATATTCGGACACGCACGCGCATCTTCTGAAAGCGTAGGGGCCGTACACTTTGTGATACATTTCACAAACCTGTCATCTCTCGACCCGTTCCCCCGATTGTTTTGCCCCGTCAACGGGCGTACGCTACTAGTAGAAACCAACTAGGAAGGCTGTGAGGACAATGGACCTCGATCTTCTGTTCAGTCGGATCTTGACAGGCACGACGCTTGGCTTTCACATCTTCTTCGCCACGCTTGGCGTGGGTTTGCCGATTCTGATCTCGCTCGCCGAATTCATCGGGCTGAAAAAGCGCGACCCCGAGTACATCCTGCTCGCCAAGCGCTGGGCCAAAGGCTTTGTCATCCTCGTCGCCGTCGGCGTCGTCACCGGCACGACGATCGGCTTTCAACTCAACCTGCTCTGGCCGCACTTCATGCAACTGGTCGGCGAGCTGATCTCGCTGCCGTTTATGATGGAAGCGTTCGCCT
>DASTWJ010000266.1:0-22471 GCA_035776695.1 Bacilli bacterium | reverse complement strand
ATGCAAGCGAACAATTATTTTGAGCTGAAATTCTCCTCCCGTTCGCAAAATGAATCGTTTGCGCGCGTAGCGGTCGCTGCGTTTATCTCGCAGCTCAACCCGACGATGGAGGAACTGACGGAATTCAAGACGGTGGTCTCGGAAGCGGTGACCAACGCGATCATTCACGGTTATGAGGAGCAAGACGGCTTCGTGATGATCACCTGCTCGCTGCTCGAAGGGATGATCGAGTTGACGATCGAAGACCACGGGCGCGGGATCGAGGATGTGGATCAGGCGCGCGAGCCGCTGTTCACGTCCAAGCCGGAGATGGAACGCTCCGGCATGGGCTTTACGATCATGGAGAATTTTATGGATGATATCGAAATCACATCGCGTCCCGGGGTGGGCACCCGCGTACGCTTGGTGAAAACTTTGACGAGCCAGAAAGATACGTCGCTGGCGAAGCATTAGAGGCTGCTGATGGAAAAAACAGCCGCACACAAAAAGTATTCGGACCCGGAAGTCAAACAACTGATCGCAGAGTCCCAAGCAGGGGACGATTCGGCCCGCGAGGCGCTCGTCGTCAGCAATCAGCGGCTGGTCTGGTCGGTCGTGCAACGCTTTCTCAACCGCGGCTATGAGGCGGACGATCTGTTCCAGATCGGCTGCATCGGCCTGATGAAGGCGATCGACAAATTCGACCTGTCTTATGATGTGCGTTTTTCCACCTACGCCGTGCCGATGATCATCGGCGAGATTCAGCGCTTCCTGCGGGACGATTCGACGGTGAAGATCTCCCGTTCGCTGAAGGAGACGGCGCGCCAAGTGCGCCGCACCCGCGATGATCTGGCCAAGAAGCTAGGTCGACAGCCGCATATCAACGAGGTGGCCGAAGCGATGGGCATGGAGCCGACCGAAGTCGTGTTCGCGATGGAGGCGATGCGCCAACCCGCTTCGATCCACGAGACGGTGTTCGAGAACGACGGCGATCCGATCTACCTGATGGACCAGATCTCCGACGAGTCGCAGAACAAGTGGTTTGACAAGTTGTCCCTGCACGACGCGCTTTCTCGTTTGCCCGAACGAGAACGGCTGATCGTCTTCTTGCGGTTCTTCCGCGACAAGACCCAAGCCGAGGTCGCCGAAGTGCTCGGCATCTCCCAGGTCCAAGTCTCCCGTTTGGAAAAAAAGATCCTGCAAAACATCCGCGAGCAGCTCGACCACAACAATCCCTAGTCGTCGAGCGCGGATAAACGCCTGCCCTTCTGCCCCATACTAGGCACAAGTAGCTAAGACAGCCAGTTTTTGCGAGGTGATCTGATGGAGGCAGAGGCAAAACGATCCGCGACGCGCATCGTCTGGCTCGCCGTGCTGTTCGCCCTTCTCGCCGTCGGCGCCGGGGGCTGGTACTGGTACGAGCACTCCGCGCTCAAATACGAGCGCATCACCAACGCCAAACGCGTGTAACAGACCGACAGGCTCCTGCCTTCATGCAGGGGCCTGTTTTTTCATTACCAACAAGTGGGGGTCATACGCGCATCCTTCCCTTGGAAACATACAACTACAGGACCATGCGGACAAGAAGGGGGATTGTGAGCGTGAAACAGGGACCTCAAGCCAAAGCGGACTACAAGAAGATGGCGCAAAAACATGTGCCGAAAAAGCCCGTGTTATCCAACGTGATCCGAGCCTTTCTCGTCGGCGGGCTGATCTGTCTGATCGGCCAGTTCATCAACCAGTTTTTCATCGCGTTCTTCAATTTCACAGACAAGAATGCCGGCAATCCGACGGTCGCCGTGCTGATTTTTATCGCGGTGCTGCTCACCGGATTCGGTGTGTATGACCGCCTCGGCCAATGGGCGGGGGCAGGTTCTGCAGTACCCGTCACCGGGTTTGCCAACTCGATGGCCGCGGCGGCGATCGAGCATCGCAGCGAAGGCTTGATTCTAGGCGTCGGTGGGCAGATGTTCAAGCTCGCCGGGTCGGTCATCGTCTACGGGACGGTGTTCGCCTTTCTCATCGCTTTGATCAAATACGCCGTGCAGAGTCTCGGCATGCAGTAACCCAATTTCGAACGGAGGTGAGAACATGCCGTTGATCGGGAAACAGACGTGGCAATTCCCCAGCCAACCCTATCTGTTGGCGACAGGAGTCGTCGGGGGTCCGAAAGAAGGACAGGGCCCCTTGGGGCAGGATTTTGACAACATCCATTCCGACAGCTACATCGGACAGGAAAGTTGGGAGAAGGCGGAGCGCCGCCTGTTCGAAGAAGCGTGCGAGATCGCGTTGCAAAAAGCGAACGTGCAAAGCGACCAAGTCGATGTCCTCTATGCCGGGGATCTGCTCAACCAGATCGTCACTTCTAATTTTGCCGCTCGCACGCTGTCCGTGCCTTTTCTAGGACTGTTCGGGGCATGCTCCACCTCGATGGAAGGCTTGGCGTTGGCGGCGATGACGGTCGACGCGGGGTATGCGACCCATGCCCTGGCCGCCACCGCTTCGCACAACTCGACGGCGGAGCGGCAATTTCGCTACCCGACCGAATACGGGGGGCAAAAGCCGCCGACCGCGCAATGCACCGTCACCGGTGCGGGAGCCGCGCTCATCGGAGTGAACGGTCCGGGTCACCTGCCCCGCATCACCCATGCGACGATCGGCAAGGTGGTCGACCTCGGGATCAAGTCGCCGTTTGAGATGGGCCCGGCGATGGCGCCGGCGGCGGCCGATACGATCTCCCGTCATTTCAAGGACACGGGCTTAACCCCCGAGGACTACGATCTGATCGTCACCGGCGACTTGGCTCGGATCGGTCATGTGCTCGCCGCCGAACTGCTGGAACAGGAGGGGATCTACCTCGGGGACAAATTCAAAGACTGCGGCATCCTCGTCTATGACCCCGATCAGGAGGAGGTGTTCTCCGGCGGCAGCGGCTGTGCCTGCTGCGCCGTCGTCAGCTACGGGCATTTGCTCAAGCGGCTGATGCGCGGCGAGTTGGAACGCATCCTGATCTGCGCGACCGGAGCCTTGTTGTCCCCGACTTCCTCCCAACAAGGGGAGTCGATCCCCTGTGTGGCACACGCGGTAGCCATTGAAAGGAGGCTGTCGTAGATGGAATTTGACATGACGTTTGTCTGGGCGTTTGTCGTCGGCGGTTTGATCTGTGTGATGGGTCAGCTCTTGCTGGACTTGACCAAGCTGACACCGGCTCACGTGATGGTCGTGCTGGTCGGCTTTGGCTCGGTGCTCGACGGTTTGGGTCTCTATGAAAAGCTGATTGAGTTCGCCGGAGCCGGTGCGACCGTGCCGATCACGTCGTTTGGCAACGCGCTGGTGCACGGGGCGATGGCGGAGGCGAAGATGCACGGGGTGGTGGGGATCATCACCGGGATCTTCGAAGTGACGTCGGCCGGCATCTCGGCCGCGATCGTCTTTTCGTTCTTCGCCGCGCTGGTCTTCCGTCCCAAAGGCTAAGGCTAACCACTTCCCGAGATGAGGTGACTAAGGATGAGTCGTAAACGCAAAGTGATCCTGATCACAGATGGCGACCAAGTCGCTCGCAAAGCGGTGGAGAAAGCGGCCGCCGAACTGGGGTGTCGCGTCATCTCCCGCTCGTCCGGCAACCCGACGCCGCTCAACGGAAAGCAGATCGTCAACCTCGTCCAGCACGCCAAGCACGACCCGGTGCTGGTGATGTTTGACGACAACGGCAATGGGGACTATGGCTACGGCGAGCAGGCGCTGGAATACATCAACAACCATCCGGACATCGAAGTGCTGGGGGCGTTGGCCGTCGCCTCGAACACCCCGTTCGTCGACGGGGTGCATGTCGACTTTTCGATCGACCAAAACGGGCGCATGATCGATGACGGCGTGGACAAGGACGGGCACCCCGCCCACGACGACCACGGCAAAATGGTCTATGGCGACACCGTGGACGTGCTGTCCGAATGCGAACTGCCGGTGATCGTCGGGGTCGGCGACATCGGCAAAATGCAGGGCAAAGACCATTTTTTAAAAGGAGCTCCCGTCACGAAAGCAGCCTTGCTAGAAATCTTGAAACGGAGTGGATACGATTATGCCGCAGATTCTACACGACACTGATATCCCCCCGGCCGATCAAGACTTGGATCTGGAACGCAAGCTCTCGGAGAACATGAAGTTTTTTGAAAGAGTGTTGGGGTTTAACGTCTCGTTTGACATGATCAAGCGGGAAATGAACATCGCGGGACACGACATGGTCTTCCTCTATGTAAACGGCTTTGTTAAAGACAACATCCTCGACCTCGTGATCCGTAACATGACCTCGCTGAAACGGGAGGCGTTGGCTGTGGATGCGTTGGAAAAATTGTTCCATACGCATATCGCCCACGTCCAAGTCTCCCGCAAGAAAAAGACCAATCAGATCATCACCTCGATCCTCTCGGGCGAGACGGTGTTGTTGGTCGACGGGTTTGCCGAAGCGCTGATCATCGATGCGCGCAACTACCCGGCCCGTTCGCCGGGGGAGCCGGAGTTGGAGCGTGTGGTGCGCGGTTCGCGGGACGGCTTCGTCGAGACGTTGGTGGTCAACACCGTGTTGACCCGCCGTCGCATTCGCGACCCACGGTTGCGGATGGAGACGATGAAAGTCGGCAAGCGTTCGAAGACGGACGTCTGTGTGGCCTATATTCAAGACGTTGCAGACCCCGGCATGGTGGATGAGATCAAAAAGCGCTTGCAGAAAATTGACGTCGACGGGCTGCCGATGGCGGAAAAATCGGTGGAGGAGTTTATCACCGAGCGCAATCGCTACAACCCGTATCCGGTCGTCCGCTACACGGAACGTCCCGACGTGGCGGCGATACATTTATTTGAAGGGCACGTGCTCGTCTTTGTCGACACCTCACCGTCGGTGATGGTGACGCCGGCCACGATTTTTCATCACGTGCAACACGCGGAGGAGTTTCGCGAGAATCCGACGGTCGGGATGTATGTTCGCTGGGTGCGGTTTGCGGGGATCTTGGCGTCCTTGTTCCTGATTCCGCTCTGGGTGCTGTTTACGCTGATCCACCGCGAGTGGTTGCCTGCGAACCTTGCCTTTATGGGGCCGGAGCAGATCGGCGCGATTCCGATCATCCTGCAATTCCTGCTCGCCGATATCGGGATCGACATGATGCGGATGGCCGCCATCCACACGCCAACGCCACTCGCCACCGCGATGGGGTTGATCGCCGCCGTTTTGATCGGCGACATCGCGGTCAAAGTCGGCCTGTTCACGCCGGAGACGATCCTCTACTTGGCTGTAGCGGCGATCGGGATGTTCTCGACGCCCAGCTACGAGCTGTCGATGGCGAACCGCTTGGCCCGCACCTTTTTCATCTTGGCGACGGCGCTGCTCGATTGGTACGGCTTGGTCGCAGCGGTGATCCTCTGGTTCGTGTTGCTGGCGCGGACCAAGTCGATCACCCGCCCGTATCTCTGGCCGCTCGTTCCGTTCAACTTCAAAGCGATGTGGGAGATCCTCATCCGCACCCCGATGCAATACAAAAACCAGCGTCCGGCGATCGTCCACCCGCAGGACAAGGATCGCCAGCCGAATGGGGCGAAATAGTCCTTGAAACGCCTAGGCACACTTGTTATAATGGGACATAAATTAAATATACGAATGCCTCATCCGATACGAGGTGAGGTAGAGGCGCGGGACGTATGAGTAACAATTCATGAGGTGAGGGTACACCGATGAAGGATTGTGAAAGGACCACCGCCGAAGTGGGGAACGCACCATCGGTTCTCTGCTGGGTCGGCATCGAACAGGTGCCGAACTGTCATGAGCAGTCGCCCTGGCTCACTCATGATGTGCTATCTTGACCGATAGGGATGAGGGGACGACTATCTCCGTATTTGGATGATTCTGCACTTTTTTATAGACAGGAATCCAAAACGGTCGGCGCACCTCATACGCCGACCGTTTTTTTATTGGGAGAGGAGATTGCCAGTATGTATATGCACGGAACGAGCCGAATCAATGAACAAGGACATTTGGAGATCGGGGGCGTGGATGCCGTCGGTCTGGCGAAACAATACGGCACGCCCCTGTATGTGTTTGACGAAGGGCTGATTCGCGAGACGATGCGCGCCTACAAGCGGGCGTTTGATGCCAGCGGTCTGCGCTATCAGGTGGCGTATGCGTCGAAGGCGTTTTGCACGATGGCGATGTGCCGGGTGGTGGAAGAGGAAGGGTTGTCGCTCGACGTCGTATCGGGCGGGGAATTGCATACGGCGCTGAAGGCAGGCTTCCCGGCGGAACGCATTCATTTTCACGGCAACAACAAGACGCCGGATGAGATCGAGCAGGCGTTGCAAGCGGGGATCGGGGAGTTTGTCGTCGACAACTTCCATGAGCTGAAGTTGCTCGGCGCTCTGGCTGTGGAAAAAGGGGTCGTGGCCGACATCCTGTTGCGCCTGTCGCCGGGGGTGGAGGTGCATACGCACGAGTACATCCAAACCGGGCAGGAGGACTCGAAGTTCGGCTTCGACATCGCCAACGGGTCGGCGAAGCGAGCGGTGGAAGCGGCCGTCGCGACAGACGGCGTACGTCTGATCGGGTTGCATTCGCATATCGGTTCACAGATTTTCGAGACGGAAGGGTTCGGCTTGGCGGTCAACATCGTATCCGAGTTCTACGCGATGTCGCTGCGGGAACTGGGCGCGACCGATCTGAGCGTCTTGAACGTCGGCGGCGGCTTCGGCATCCGCTATACGGAGGAAGACGCGCCGCTCGAACCGTCCGATTACATCGGCGCGATCACCGAAGCGGTGAAGCGGACGTTTGACCGCCTGGGCCTGCCATATCCGGAGGTGATCATCGAGCCGGGCCGTTCCCTGGTCGGACCTGCAGGCACGACGCTCTACACGATCGGCGCGATCAAGGACATCCCCGGCGTCCGTAAGTACGTATCGGTGGACGGCGGCATGACCGACAACCCGCGCCCCGCTCTGTACAAGGCGGTCTATGAAGCGATGCTCGCCAACCGCGCCGATGCGGGCGACGAGGAAGTAGTCTCGATCGCGGGCAAAGCGTGCGAGTCGGGCGATATGCTGATCTGGGACGTGAAACTGCCGCAGGTCAACGCGGGCGACATTCTCGCCGTGTCCGCCACCGGCGCGTACAATTACTCGATGGCGAGCAACTACAACCGCATCGCCCGTCCGGCTGTCGTTTTCGTTCACGAAGGGCAAGCGGATGTCGTCGTCAAGCGCGAAACGTATGATGACGTCATCGGGCAGGACGTGATTCCGGTTCGCCTGCAAAACGGCGTCTACTCGCAGTCCTGATTTGGACGGGAGCGGAAGGCGAGTCCCTACCTTTTCGCATACGTATGTAGGGAAAGGAGGGATGAGGGTGGCCTCACTGCTTTTGTTCCTGCCGCGACTGTTTCAGTTTTTCGGAGGGTTTCGTAGTTTGATCGGATGGATCGGCCCGATGTGGCCGATGATCTCCGGGTTCTTTACACGAGGCCGGGCCGCTGCCTAAAGCGCCCGGTCTTTTTTTGCGCCCAAAAGATCTGCGCACAAAAAAAGGGACAGAGACAAGGGGTAGGTGTCTCTGTCCAAAAGGAGAGTTTTGGGCACTCTACTTGGTACAAGTAACGAGTGTGGTACTTAATTGGGAACTAGTTGCTTGTGCCTTTATCATAACACATCATACCGATTGTGAAACAGGAATAAATCATACTAACAGGGAGTTTCGAAAGTTTCGACTTGCTTCGAAAATTTCGTGATTACAGATAATTGAGAATTTGAGTCAAAAGCCCTGTCGAATTTTAGGAGAAAAGTTTATTGCACGGGAAATCGAATTCGGCATAGGCAAAAAAACGAGCCTCGTAGCTTTTTCGGCTACTTGGCTCGTTTTTTAGTGACGGTGACTATTTTTTCGGGTTGGGTTGAGTAATCGTCCAATCGTTGACCGTATCGGTGTCGGCGCCGACCGCTTTGCGGGACAGCACTTGACCGCTCGGCGTGGCCAGCGACCAGCCGTTGACGTAGTTGTTCCAAGCCACTTCATCGATCGTCGCACCGGAGGCGTTTTTCAATTGCAGGTCGTCGCCGGTGTTGGTCAGTGTCAACTTCATGCCGCTGACATCCAGACCGAAGCCCTTGTACGCGGCAAATTGTGCGCTGTCCTTGCCGACCATCAGAAAGGAGTGAGCGGGGACGACCGTGTCGCTCGGGATCGTGAAGTTGCCCGATTTGTTGCTCAGTTTGTAGCCGGTCAGGTCGACGGAGACGTTGTTCGGGTTGTACAGCTCCACATATTCGCGCGAGCTGTCATAGCCGCCTGTTCGGTACATCACTTCGTTGATCACGACCGGGGCGTTCCCTTTCGGCTGCTCCGGGTTCCACGATTGCGCACCGCCCGTCCAGTCGTACCAGAACAGGGACTGGTAGTAAGCGGCGACTTCGGTGTTGTCGACGATCACGCCGGCTTCGCGGTTGTTCTCCGGCGAGTTTTTCGACCAGTTGATCGAGGAGACGAGCACTTTGTGACCGTCGGCGATCATGCCTTTGTTGTGGATCTTTTCATAATGAGTGGCGGAGAGGTCGACCAGCTTCGCTTGCATGTCGAGCCCTTCCCGTGCAGCGATGTCGTTGATATATTGCACGGTGTATTGGTTGTCGCGCGGGTCTTCCGGATGGAGGAAGGCGGAATCGAGCACCACGCGCACTTTGACCCCGCGACGGGCTGCGTTGATTACTTCTTCGAGATAGAGGTTCGGTGCCGTGTCCACCGTGTCGCCTGCGGACGGCGAACCCCAATGCTTGTGAATGTAGAGCTGTTCGACGAGCAGTTCGTGTTGCACCTGCTTGGCGAGGCCCATGATCGAGTTCTCATGCAGGAACGTCGAGTCCGGCGCAAAGATCGGCGTCACGTTGAACTCGCCGTTGACCTCTTGGCTCTTGAAGTTGCCGACATAACCGCCGGTGCCGATCGTCGCATCGGGCGCAAACCCGGCGGACGGCGCACCCCAACGGGAATCGCTTGCCGTGTAGGGGAAGGAGTCTTTCGCCGCCGTGTTCCAATCGCTGTTGAACACCTTCAGGTAAAATTGTGCCGTGTCGCGGTCGTTGAGGATGATGCCCCAGCCGCGGTTGCCGTACGAGTTGTCAGCCGGCACGCCGGTCGACTTCCAGTTCTCCGACTGGACGAGAGCGCGGTTGCCGTCGATGATCGCGTACTTGGCATGGTCGAAGCGGTAGCGCTTGTAGATGCCGTTGTCGGTGTCGCTGACGATGAAGCGCACTTCACCGCCTGCGCCTATGATCTGTTGTGCCACGTATTTGCCTTGGTCGACGAGCCCGCCGACCGGTTGGCCTTCAAGGAAGATGCGCACGTGTACGCCGCGTGCGAGAGCGTCTTTGATCGGTTCCAGCAGTTGCATCGATTGGAACTCGTAAACGTTGAGGTCGATCGACGTGGTCGCGCTGTTCAGCAGCGCGACCACTGTCGCGAACGAGTTGTCTGGCGACGAGTACGGCTGTACCGTCCCCGCAAACGAGAACGTCGGCGCCCCGAAGCGAGATTGTCCCGCTTGGTACACGCGCAGGTGGTTCCAGTCTTGCGCCGAATCGCTGTCCGGCAGCACGCCGGTGACTTCGTCGCGCTCACGCACCAGCATCGTACCTTCGGACACGGTCGGCACGGCAGCGCCTGTCCAGCCGCTCGGTGCGACTTCATTACCGTAGACCATCGCATCGACCGTCTGGCCGTTGGCATCGAGCAAGAGCACTTGCGCCCCTGCGTTGCTCAAGGTCGGTACCGCACCCGCTACGACCATTTGCGGCACGTTGCGGTCGGAGTCGGAACCGTATTCGAATTGCGGCGTTTGCTGCAGTTCCTGTTCGAACGTCGTCGCCGTTTTGGTGACATAGAGCGTTTGCTTTGGGACGATCGTCGTCGCCGCCGGGAAGCTCACATCCTTGCCGTTCAAGCGCAGCGTCCAGCCGCTGACATCGAGCGCGGAAGAGGTCGGGTTGGTGACCGCGACATATTCTTCCGGTTCATAAGACACGTTGGTATCCGCGTACACTTCGCTCAGCAGCGGATGGTTCGGCGTGGCGGCCGCGGAGTGGCCGGACGGCAACAACCCGACGGTCAAAGCGGCGACCAACGCACCGGAGAGCAGAAGAGCCGTCAAGTTGCGATTTTTTTGATTCAACAAGTTCAATCAACCTCCAATTATAGAGTCAGAATACTAAATCCGAATGAATATGCGTTCATTGTACGTGTCCGTTCGGGAAAAATCAATGAAAGATACTGGAAGGCACTCGGTTTGTCAATTGAGAAGCGGAAAAACGAACGTTTATAAAAGTTGTGTGTTTTAGATGTGTTTTTTATGTAAAAAAAAGACGCCCGGAGCCAAGTGCTCCGAGCGTGAACGGTGATGCCTCTTATGAGGTGGCGACTTTCCAATCGAGCAAGCTTTCCGGTTTGAGCAACAAAATCGCTTCGTAGAGGTAAGTGCCATCATGGTTGTCTTTGGCGAGCGTGAGCTCTTCAAACAGGTTGGACGATTCGAGGTTCGGGTTCTTCGAGGTAAAGGTCACTTGGTATCTCCACCCCTGATCCGTGTACGATTTGCCGACGATTTCCGGTTTGGCGAGCGGCGAAGTATCCGTTCCGTAGGTCTCCAACGCCTCCAACACATACCCGTCGGGGTCATGACGAGGAATGACGCTCCAGGGCGTAAACAGGTTGAAGACGACCGCGAGGCCCACGAGAAGCAGGGTGCCGATCGTTAACACTTTCCACACAGTTCATACACCCCTATTTTGTAAGTTTATCTGTGAGTAAGACTTATTCCTAATCGCTGGTGCTTATGCCAGCTTAAAAATATTTCGGATAAGTGGGCGCTTTTCGTCTGGCGCGGTTGCGTTTGCGCCGACGCAGGAGCAGGACGATCACGACCAACACCAGCAACACCCAGCCGATGATCTTCAACGTCGTGACGATCCAAGAGGGGCCGCTGTCCACTTCGACGGGCGGGAAGACGCCGTGATCGGCATACAGGTCGGCCGAAGCGACGATATCCCCTTCGCGGTTGGAAAATGTCACCCAACCGATCTTCGTCCCTTTGGCAAAAGGCGGGACGACTGAGGCGGTACGGAAGGAGACCTTCTCGGTCAGGTGCTGATCTTCGGACACGGGAGAGGCGTAGTACAGATCCTCTTCCAGCATGCCTCCGACCTTGATGCCTGCGATCTCCTGATGAAACAGCACGTCGCCATGCTTGGCGAGCCGCTGCAGACGGGTGGAATGAAACCCGTAGTCGAGTAGCGCCGTCGCTTCCAAGCGGATCGTCTGGCGGTTCTGTACGCCCATCAGCACGGCCAAGAGCTCGCGGTCGCCTTGCTTGGCGGTGACGACCATCGTCTGCTGCGCCTGATCGGTAAAGCCGGTCTTCACGCCTGTCGCTCCGTCGTAGTTCCAGAGCATCGGGTTGATGTTGACCAGCGTCGTGTGCCATTCCTGACCGTCCCACTTGTAATACTCCGTGCCGACGATCTCGCGAAACTTTTCGTTCTGCATCGCGTATTTGGAGATCAAGGCCATGTCATACGGTGTCGTGTAGTGGTTGTCGTCGTGCAAGCCGTTCGGTGTGACGAAGTGTGTGTTCACCGCGCCCAGTTCACGGGCTTTGTCATTCATCATCTTGGCAAACCCTTCGACCGAACCGCCGATATGTTCGGCGATGGCGACGGCCGCGTCGTTGCCTGAGTTGAGCATCAGTCCGTAGAGCATCTGCTCCATCGGCTCTTGCTCGCCCGTTTCCAAATAAACGCGGTTGCCTTCCTGCTCTCGCGCCAACTGCGAGGTCGTGACCATCTCGTCGAGGTCGCTCTTCTCCAAGGCGAGCAGGCAGGTCATGATCTTGGTGATCGAAGCGGGGTAGAGCTTGGCGTCCATGTTTTGATTGAACAGGACCTGTCCGGATTGCATGTCCATCAAGACCGCCCCTTGGGCGGTCAAACCGCTTGGCGGTTCATCGTTTGCATAAGCATGGGAAATACTAGTGGTTGCCGAAAAGGCAAGCAGGATGCAAAGCCCTAGCAGCGCGTTCCACCATCTGGTCATTGGCTGTTCACTCCTGTTTGATAGAAACCCATTCTATTGTAGTACAGCATCGGGTGTCGTGCAAAGGACAGTTTTTTTACAAATCCTTGACTTGCAGGCATCTTCTAAGTACAGTATATTTTTCCTATTCTCTTCTATTACCTATAATAAAGGGGGTTGAATGAATTGCAAAAGTGGAAGAGTTGGCGATTTCTCACCCCTGCCCGCATTCTGGTCATCGGTTTCGCTTCCCTGATCTTCCTCGGAGGTATCCTGCTGTCGTTGCCGATCGCGACGAAAAGCGGGGTGGCACTTCCGTTTGCCGACGCGCTGTTCACAGCCACTTCGGCTGTTTGCGTAACCGGGCTTGTCGTCGTGGACACCGGCACGTATTTCAACATGTTTGGTCAAGTGGTGATCCTCTTTTTAATTCAGATTGGTGGACTCGGGTTCATGACGTTGGCGACTTTTGTGACGATCATGACGGGTCGACGCATCGGGTTAAAGGAGCGGCTGTTGATTCAGGAGTCGCTGAATGTCAATACGCTGGAGGGATTGATTCGCCTCTCCCGCAACGTCGTGCTGATTACGCTGGCTATCGAGTTTGTGTTCGCGTCCGTCTTGGCGGCTCGATTCTCTATGGAGATGCCGCCGGGTCAAGCGATCTATTATGGCATCTTCCATGCGATTTCCTCCTATTGCAACGCAGGGTTTGACTTGTTTGGCGACTTTAAGAGCGTCTCGGATTATGTAGGAGATCCTACGGTGAATGTGGCGCTCATGTGCTTGATCGTGCTTGGGGGTCTCGGGTTTACCGTTATGGTCGACTTGGGTCGCCGTCTGACTACCCAGAAACCTTATCGACTGTCCTTGCACACCAAGCTGGTACTGATCGCGACGGGAACGCTGCTCACCGTAGGTACGCTGGTGTACTACGGGCTGGAAAACGGCAACCAGGAGACGATCGGCACGCTGTCCGAAGGGAAAAAATGGCTGGCTTCTCTGTTCGCCTCGACCACCGCCCGCACCGCCGGCTATGCGACGATCAACTACCAGGAACTGACCGAAGGCGGTTCGCTGTGGACGATGATCCTGATGTTCATCGGCGCTTCGCCGGGCTCGACGGGCGGTGGGATCAAGACGATCACGGCGCTAGTGATTCTGCTGTTCGTCTGGACGGTGATCTCGAACAAGGATCACACCGTCGTGTTCAAGAGGTCGATCACTCCGCGTTTGATCTACAAGGCGTTGGTCATCTCCGTCATGGCGGCGATGACGATTGGCTTGGCGACACTGTTGCTGACGGTTACCGAGGACAAGGAATTCGTTCGCTTGCTGTTTGAAACGACATCCGCCTTCAGTACGACCGGTCTGTCGATGAACGTGACGCCCGACCTGACACCGGCGGGACGGTTGGTGATCATGGTGATGATGTACATCGGCCGACTGGGGCCGTTGACGATCGCCCTCGCTTTGGCCGCTCGTCAACCGGACAAAGCGAACTTGAAATACCCGGAGGAAAATCTATTCGTCGGCTGATGCTTCCTTGGCTTTACATTCCATCTGCGACAAGGCTATACTTGTAAGGAACAACGACATAGTTCCTTCAGGGCAGGGTGAGGCGTTGCGACCGTTCGCAGCCCAATTCCCGACCGGCGGTGATGGAGTCTTGCGTTTCGCGACGCGACCTCTTCAGCCCGCGAGCCGACTCCGCAGGGAGCCGGCAGGAACCGGTGCGAATCCGGTGCCGACGGTATAGTCCGGATGGTAGAAGGAGTGGATACGCGGAAGACGGGAGAGCTATGCCTTCCCCTGTTTGTCAACCGCACATAAAGACACCGCCCTGAGGTCTTTTCCAAGACTTCAGGGCTTTTTCTGTACAAAGAGGAGTGGAAGGGATGCAGGATCAGGACTATATGCGCATCGCCTTAGAGCTGGCGTCGATGTCCCGCGGACGCACCAATCCGAACCCGATGGTTGGCGCCGTTCTCGTCAAAGACGGTCGGATCATCGGCCAAGGGGCGCACCTCAAAGCGGGGGAGCCGCACGCGGAGGTCCATGCGTTTCGCATGGCGGGCGAGGCGGCGGAAGGCGCGACACTGTACGTGACGTTGGAGCCATGCTCCCATTACGGACGGACACCGCCCTGTGCCGAACTGGTGGTGAAGTCCAAGGTCAAGCGAGTAGTCGTCGCGATGACCGACCCCAACCCGTTGGTCGCCGGGCGCGGGTTGAAGATGATGGAGGATGCGGGCATCGAGGTCGAGGTCGGCGTGTTGGAAGACGAGGCGCGCCGCCTGAACGAGCGATTTGTCTGGAACATCACGGAGCAGAAGCCGTTCGTCGTGCTGAAGACGGCGATGACGCTCGACGGCAAGATCGCCGCTCATACGGGCGATTCCCGCTGGGTGACCGGCCCTGAGTCGCGAGCGGCCGTACACCGCCTGCGCGATGAAGTGGACGGCATTTTCGTCGGCATCGGCACGGTGCTGGCGGACGACCCGGAGCTGACCACGCGTCTGCCTACAGGTGAAGTCGGTCACCATCCGACGCGGGTGATCCTCGACCGCCGTCTGCGGATTCCGGAGACGGCTCGGGTGCTTGACGTAGCGGTCGCCCCGACGATCATCGTTACCGGGGAGGAAGTCGATGCCAAGAAACGAGAGCGCTTGCAAGCAAAGGGCGTGCAAGTGCTGACCGCGCCGCTTGCGGACGAGCAACGGTATGATTTGCCGGAGGTCTTGGAAGGGCTGTACAAGCACGGCATCACCCATCTGCTCGTCGAAGGAGGCGCACAGATCAACGGCGCTTTTCTGCAAGCGGGGTTGATCAACAAAATTTACTCGTTCATCGCTCCGAAACTGATCGGCGGCGGCGACGCACCCACGCCGATCGGCGGCAGCGGGTTCGCCAAGATGAGCGAAGCGGTAGAGCTTGGCGAGGTGACGGTGGCGCAATACGGGCCGGACATCTGCGTCATCGGGTACCCGCAGCGCAAGGAGGGGTAGCGCATGTTCACCGGATTGGTGGAAGAAGTCGGCACGATCAAGGAAATCCGACCGGCCGGCAAAGCGATACATATGACGATCAAGGCAAAGACGGTGCTCGACGACGTACAGCTTGGTGACTCGATCGCCGTCAACGGCATCTGTTTGACGGTGACGCACTTTGACGGCGCAACGTTCACCGTTGACGTGGTGCCCGAGACGATGCGCCGCACGACGCTGCATGAAATGCATGCCGGATCGCCCTGCAACTTGGAGCGGGCGATGGCGTTGGGCAAGCGCTTCGGCGGGCACATCGTCTCAGGGCACATCGACGGTGTCGGGCGGATCGTTTCGATCACGGAAGAGGACATCGCCAAAGTGGTGCGAATCGCCGCCCCGCCCGAGGTGTTGCGCTACGTCGTGGAAAAAGGTTCGATTGCCATCGATGGCGTGTCGCTGACGGTGATGGATGTGGACAGCGAATCTTTTCGCGTGTCGATCATTCCGCACACGTGGCAGGTGACCGCTTTGACACACCGCCGCGTCGGGTCGCAGATCAATCTGGAATGCGACATCATCGGCAAGTACGTCGAGCGTCTGCTCGGGCCGCATGTGCCGGGCGGACAGGCGAATGGCAACGGACGACCGACGGGCGGCGGCATGTCGCTCGAATTCCTGCGCGGCAATGGCTTCGCGTAAGGAAGAGAGGAGGGGTAGAGATGGCGTTTCATACGATCGAAGAAGCGATAGAGGACCTCAAGCGAGGTAATGTAGTCATCGTCGTCGATGACGAAGACCGTGAAAACGAAGGCGATTTCGTCGCGCTGGCCGACAAGACGACGGCGGAGACGATCAATTTCATGATCACCGAAGGGCGCGGTCTCGTCTGTGTGCCGATCACCGAAGAGCGGGCCGATGCGCTGCAACTGCGCCCGATGGTCAAGGACAACACCGACACGCACGGCACCGCGTTTACCGTATCTGTCGACGCGTTGCACGGTACGACGACCGGCATCTCCGCACACGAGCGGGCGGTGACGATCGCCGCGCTGATCGACGAGGGGGTGACGGGGCGACAGTTCAAGAAGCCCGGTCACATCTTCCCGCTGATCGCACGGGACGGCGGCGTGTTGCGTCGGGCCGGACATACGGAAGCGGCTGTCGACTTGGCGCGGATGTCGGGTTCCTACCCGGCGGGCGTGATCTGCGAAGTGCTGAAGGCGGACGGCACGATGGCGCGGGTGCCAGACTTGCAAGAGATCGCTCGTGCTCATGATTTGAAAATGATCACCATCGAAGACCTGATCGCCTACCGCAAAGATCGGGAGAAGCTCGTCGAGCGGGCGGCGTCGATGGAACTGCCGACCGACTACGGCACATTTACCGTCCACGTCTACACGAACCAACTGGACACCCAAGAGCATGTCGCCTTCGTCAAAGGCGAGATCGATTCGACGCAAGCGACGCTGGTGCGAGTGCGCAACGAATGCGTGCTCGGCGACATCTTCGGCTCGCAGAAATGCAACTGCGGGGCGCAGTTGCATGCGGCGATGCGAGAGATCGAGGCGGCCGGCAGTGGCGTGTTGCTCCACATCCGCAACATGGACGGCGGGCGCGGCAGCATCTTGGACAAAATCCGCGGCTACCAAACGGGGGCCAAGGGGGCCGATGCGACCGATAAGCGAACGGTCGACTACGGCATCGGTGCCCAGATTCTGCGCGACCTCGGGGTGCGCGACATGCGACTGCTGTCGAACAACCCGCGCAAGTTCACCGGCTTGGAAGGCTACGGCCTGAACATCGTCGAGACCGTTCCCCTGCGCATGCAGGAGTCGGATCGGCACAAAGGCGGCAACCCGCTGAATCAGTTGTAACCATCTTGGAAGGGGATACGAACCATGGCAAAATTCATCGAAGGCAATCTGATTGGCACAGGCTTACGGGTCGGCGTTGTCGTCGGCCGTTTCAACGACTTTATCGGCGGCAAACTGCTCGACGGCGCGTTGGACGCTTTTAAACGTCACGGCGTGAACGAAGACGACGTCGAAGTCGCGTGGGTACCGGGCGCATTCGAGATCCCGTTGATCGCGCAAAAAATGGCGGCATCCGGCAAGTACGACGCCGTCGTCACCTTGGGAGCTGTCATCCGCGGGTCCACGCCGCATTTTGACTATGTGTGCAACGAAGCGGCCAAAGGCGTCGCCAAAGTCGGTCTCGACACCGGCGTCCCGACCGTCTTCGGCGTGCTGACGGTCGACACGATCGAACAGGCGATCGAACGCGCCGGCACCAAAGCGGGCAACAAAGGCTGGGAAGCGGCCGTGACCGCGATCGAGATGGGCAACCTGTCCAAACAGTTCGCACGCTAAGCCTTCGCGAAAACAACGTTTCAGAAAAAAGGGTCGCTGGGACGCTCTCTTGGAGCGCTCCATGCGGCCTATTTTCATTCGCATAGCAGGGACTTGGATTCCAAATACTAACGCTTGTGATTGGGTAGGACTGACGTACTTTCGCATCCCGTTGCGGTGATCGGAGTGGAGCTATTGTTTGAGAAAACAAGTTACTTCACAAAGGGAAGTAACTTTGATATAGTTGAAACGAACTCTCATCCTAGGAAGAAAGAAGAGGAAGCAAATGGCAGACAAAACATTGCGCGACATCCCGCTGTCCGTCCTCGACCTGTGTCCGGTGGTCGAAGGCCGGACGGCGGCTGACTCGTTTCGAGATACGTTAGATTTGGCTCAACAGGTGGAGCGGTTGGGCTTTCACCGCTACTGGCTGGCGGAGCATCACAACATGCCGGCGATCGCCAGCGCGGCGACCTCGCTGCTGATCAGCCATGTGGCGGCGGGGACTTCGACGATCCGCGTCGGCTCCGGCGGCATCATGCTTCCGAACCATGCGCCGCTGGTGATCGCCGAGCAGTTCGGCACGCTGGAGACGCTGTATCCGGGGCGGATCGACCTCGGGTTGGGACGAGCGCCGGGGACGGACCAGTTGACGGCGTATGCGTTGCGGCGGGATCGCCATAGTACGGGAGATGATTTCCCCGACCAGTTGGCGGAGTTGCGGGCGTTTTTCGACCCGTCGCTGGGTGAGGACGGGCGCAAGGTTCACGCTTATCCGGGCGAAGGGCTGAACATCCCGATCTGGCTGCTGGGTTCGAGCGGTTTCAGCGCCCAACTGGCCGGGCGGTTGGGCTTGCCATTCGCGTTTGCCAGCCATTTCTCGCCGGAGTACACGCTGCCGGCGATGGAACTGTACCGCAGCCACTTCCAACCGTCCGAGACGATGGAAAAGCCGTATGCGATGGTGGCGGTGAACGTGTTCGCGGCCGAGACGGACGAACAGGCTGCCTACTTGGCGACGACGATGCAGCAGTCCTTCCTGAACCTGATCCGCAACACGCCGAAGAAGCTGCAACCGCCGGTGGAAGACATGTCGGCGATCATCAGCGACTACGAACGGTCACTGTTGCAACAACGGCTAAACACCTCGATCATCGGCAGCCCGGAGACGGTCAAGCGCAAGTTGGAGAAGTTCTTAAACGAGACGCAGGCGGACGAATTGATGATTCATTCGCAGTTTTACGATCATGGGGCGAGAATACGGTCTTATGAGATTGTGGCGGATCTTGTAAAAGGATAGCGTACAGGGAGCAGGCATGGGATGCCTGCTTCTTTTATTTGCTGTATAATTTTGGGGAGGACTTCGAGAACAAGGGAGGTTGCTCCGTCATGAGCGATCAACAAGCTACACAAGCGCGTATTCCCACCCATTTCGTAGGCGTACGAACAACGAAAATCTACTGCTATCCATGGTGTACCGCTCCACAACCCAAGGCGGAAAATGTGACCCATTACGCGACCCGCGAAGAGGCCGAACGTGCGGGGCTGCGTCCATGCCGGGCTTGTTTCCCGCATCTGCCGGAGGGGAGCTGGCAGGATCACAAGACGCATGTGAGCTTGCTTGTCAGGGAACCTTTTCGCTTCGAGGAGATCTTGCATTATCTTGCGCGGTCGTCGGAAGAAGTGTTGCACACGATCGAGGGGCGCACGGTGCATAAACTGGTGGTGCTGCAAGGCTTGCCTGTGCCGATTCGCGTGGAAAGTCCGGCTCCGAATCGGGTTGAGGTGTATTTCGAATACGCTTCAGACCGTTTGCCAAAAAAATCCCTGCGCGTCGAGGCGGCTCGTTTTGTATGGGATTGGTTGGATCTGGGGCGGGAAGTTGGGCCATTTTACGAACTGGCGGAAAAAGATGCGATGTTACGAGGGCTGGTCAGGCAGTATGAGGGCCTGCGGATCGTTGGGGAGCCGGTTTTATTTGAAGCGCTCTGTTGGGCGATCATCGGGCAGCAGGTGTCCTTGGTTCTTGCGTATCGGATGAAAAGAAGATTTGTCGAGACATTTGGGACGTCCTTGACCTACAACGGGAGGACATATTGGAAGTTCCCTGAGGCTGACGTGATCGCCGACTTGACGCCGGAACAGATCCTTCCTTTGAAGTTCACACGGAAGAAGGCCGAGTATTTGATTGACGTAGCGAAGCGGGTGTGTAGCGGGGAGCTTAGCAAGCGGAAATTGTTAGCGCTGAATGATTTGCAAGCCGTGAGCAAGCAGTTGACTGCCATTCGCGGGATTGGGGATTGGACGGCCAACTATGTGGCGATGCGCTGCCTGCGCTATGGCAATGCTTTCCCCTTGGGGGATGTAGCGTTGCAAAATGCGGTGAAGCGTTTGAAGAGTATGGAGAGGAAGCCCACGCAGGAAGAGTTGAGAGAACTGGCGATCGGGTGGAAGGGATGGGAGGCGTATGCCACGTTTTATCTGTGGCGGAGTTTGCAGGAATAGGCGGGGTGAGTTGTAGACGACAGGAAGCCATAAAGTATGTTATCATTTCCCATAGGCGCATTCACTATGCTCTTAGTGGAGATACTAAAGCTAGGAACATGAATTTTCGAGGATCCCCCCCAGTTTTGATGCAAAAAACCGATCCTCGAAAAAAAGCATGATCCTGACGGCTACTGATCCCGCTGGAACCCGCACCACATCAACGTTTTTGCATGCCAACTTCGGTCGGTCACATTCCTAGACCCGATGAACAGGGGACTGAAAGATGTGGGAGGACTTCTCGAAGATGAACGCACCTGTCGTCACATTCCTAGACCCGATGAACAGGGGACTGAAAGTGCCGCGCGAACCGATTTGTCTCATTGAACGAAACGGTCACATTCCTAGACCCGATGAACAGGGGACTGAAAGTTTATCAAAACTTCAAACTGACTGCCAGTCCAAGTTAGTCACATTCCTAGACCCGATGAACAGGGGACTGAAAGGCTCCATCCACTCGACGGCTTCTTTCCTTACCTCTGCGTCACATTCCTAGACCCGATGAACAGGGGACTGAAAGATGCAAGATCGAGCGTGACTCTTTGGAAAAGATGCTGTCACATTCCTAGACCCGATGAACAGGGGACTGAAAGGCTCCCAGATCGCGTCGAGGCGGCGCATGAAGGCGGGTCACATTCCTAGACCCGATGAACAGGGGACTGAAAGAAGTGATTCACACCTGAATGTGACTCACTCATAGTGAGTCACATTCCTAGACCCGATGAACAGGGGACTGAAAGAAAATCTCACGTATGCGTTGAACGCGGTGGAGATAGCTGTCACATTCCTAGACCCGATGAACAGGGGACTGAAAGAGATTAACTGATAATGAACGATGCGGAGGTTATTTTAGTCACATTCCTAGACCCGATGAACAGGGGACTGAAAGAGCGCACTACACTGGGGGTGTTCAGCATCTCAGGCACCGTCACATTCCTAGACCCGATGAACAGGGGACTGAAAGGTTCACGCTTGCGATCCTTCCGTTCTTCCTTCACGCCGTCACATTCCTAGACCCGATGAACAGGGGACTGAAAGCGGCGGGTGACGTGATGGTCGCGGTCGGAGTGGCGGGTCACATTCCTAGACCCGATGAACAGGGGACTGAAAGTCTTCACTTAAAGAGTCCAATTTGAGTCAGCACATTCGTCACATTCCTAGACCCGATGAACAGGGGACTGAAAAATGACTACCTGTGCTTCTCAGTTGTCGCGCTCACCTGTCACACAGCGGATCAAGCACGCCTAATCCAATCATTCTTCCTATTCACGATCGATTTTTACCACGCCTTTTCTGCAAGTGGCGTGATTTTTTTGCGTGAACCCAACACAATTGAATAATTTTGTTATTCAATTGTGTACAAAAACTTTTGCATCTGATAGAATAAATCATATCGAATCTCATTAATCACTCGTTAATGTCATTGCCGGAGGTACCTTTCATGACAATCATACAGGAAGCCGAATCTCCGACCCACCTCCCACTCGGGAGGCGCATCGCGGAGATGTTGGCTGAGAGAGGGGATGCGTTTAGCATTCGGGCATTCTCCTCTCGAATCGGAATCAGCAGAGAAATCATACGCAAAATGCTCAGCGGAGAAAGATACATCGCCCCCTCGGAACTCAATCGGATCGCTCGTGGACTGAGTGTTTCGGTTGAACGCCTCAAACAGACGGACACACAGGCGAAACGATCCGAGTTGGAACGCTTTTTCAAAGCGAGGAAATTCACCAAGCCGACCATGCTATGGGCGCAGTCGGTGGCTACCGAACTAACCGAGGTAGCGCTTGGTGCCACGGAACGGGGGGAAAGCCTGAATAACTTGGGGAAGGTCGTCTTCCTCCAGCAGAACTACGAGGCTGCACATAGATCTTGGTTGCAAGCCTTAGAGTATGCCGAGACGATCTACCATCAACATCACGACGCGGGTCTTCTTCATGCGGTAACAGCCAACTTGATGTTGACTTACTCTTTGCGGAAGGAATATAGTCGGATCGAGGACGTTCTGCAGATAACGGAGCGTGCGTTTGCGGAAGACGTTGAAGTGATGGGGCAGGTTGAGTATACGAGGATGAAAGTGCAGGAGGAACGAGGTGCGATCGAACAGGCGAGGGTACATGCGTACCGTTCCTATGAATTTTTCGAACAAACACAAAATCGTCGACAAATCAGTCATGCGTCGATCAATACGGCGCATTACGAATATTTGTTGGGCAATTACGCTGCCTCGGCTCGAATCCTCTCCGATGCAATCGACACTTCCAAACCATTTGAAGACATTTTGATTCGCGTGGTCAAGGAGTATGTCAAATCATTGATACAATTGCGAGAGTATGAAAAAGCGACTCGCGTGATTGATGTATTTGAGGCTCTTGCAGCGGAACACCCTGAGATCCAGAGCAAATTGCAAATTATGAAGTCAACAGCCACGGGCAACCCTTCATTTGCCGAGGTTATTGCAAATGATGTCGGTAGGGGGCAGGCTGTACGATTCTATGCGAGCCGTTGCCTGATTGAGC
>DASTWJ010000265.1:0-39356 GCA_035776695.1 Bacilli bacterium | reverse complement strand
CTGGATCGAGCATTCGCGCTCCCACAAGTAGACAGTATGACCTTTTTCATCGGCCAATATCTGCACTTCGACGTGGCGCGGTTCCTCGATGAACTTCTCGATGTACATCGCGTCATCGCCGAAAAATTGCTTGGCGCGGTTCTGGTTGCCCGCGTACGCTTTGACCAGCTCTTCGTCGGAGTTGACGACTTGCATGCCGATGCCGCCACCGCCGCCCGATGCTTTGAGCATCACCGGGTAACCGATTTCATTGGCGACTTGGACACCTTCCTCCGCATCGGCCAGCGGGCGGGTGATGCCCGGCACGACCGGCACGCCGGCCGCTTCCATCGCCTTGCGGGATTCGATCTTCGAACCCATCGCCGCGATCGCTTCGGTGGACGGACCGATGAAGGTGATGCCCGCCTCCGCCGCACGCTTGGCGAAGTTGGTGTTCTCCGACAGCAGGCCGTAGCCCGGGTGAATCGCATCGGCACCCGTTTCCTTGGCGACTTCGAGGATGCGGTCGACGTTGAGATAGGATTGCGCGACCGGCGGTGCGCCGACGAGGAACGCTTCGTCCGCCAGCTTGACGTGCGGCGCTTCCGCGTCCGCTTCGGAATAGATCGCGACGGTCGCGACGCCGAGTTTCTTGCAAGTACGAATGACACGGCAGGCAATCTCGCCTCGGTTGGCAATCAGCACTTTATGGAACAATCAAATAACCTCCCTAGAGGTTCACCTCTACGCTCCGCTTTATGTGTAGCGTTTTCAAGAACGGGTTACGCTACCCAGAAGGAACCAAAACGAGGTGAACAGGATTATGAAAAATGAACGAATCATCACTCATTTTCAATCGTATACAACGGCTGATAGTTGCGTCAAGGACTTGACTCCTTATTTTGCCGGAAAGATTTCCGTAATCTCAACAAAAAGGGATCTTGAAGCGTTCCAAGAGGGGGCCGGAGAGGCGGATGACGCCGTACGGACGCTGACCGAACTCGGCGGCATCACGCTGGGCACGATGGCGACGCTGCTCCCCGGTCTCGGCCCCGTGCTGACCGGCGGCCCTGTGGCGGGCAAGGCGGTCGGCGATACGGTCGGCGACTATCTGAACGCCATGCGCCATGCGGACGGCGGCGAAAACGACCCGTTCGTACTGCAGCAGGGGCACGGGATGCAAGACACCACGCCCGCCGAGATGGTGATCGTCACGGTCGATGTGCAGTCCGAACAGGAGGCGGAACAGGCGATGAGCATCATGAAGCGGTACGCGAACGGCTTCCACCGCACGCAAGGAACCACCCGGAGCAAACACCGCCCCGGTACGGGAGTCGATCCGATCGACTACGGCGGCTCGGAGTTGGGAGACAACTCGGATATCAACGAGTCCTCTTACCCGCTGGATGCCGTCGCGCCCCCCGGCGACGTACAGCCGGACGGGTACCCGCAGGCGGTGGGGCAAAGCGGACGCCGCATCCCCGCCGATGACGGCTATGAACTCGACCCGTTGCGCCCTGTCAGCGACTCGCACTGGGTCGACCCGAACGTCGGCTACGGCAACCTGGACATCGTCGACCCCGCCCTGACCTATGCGCCCGATCTCGCTCAAGCCGATGAAGCTGAGCGCGACGACGACGTGTAAGGAGGTCGCGCCCCGATGCCTCGGTTTGAACACGACGGAATCTCCCACTACTTCACCGTCTCCGGCAAAGGCTTCCCCTTGATCTTCGTCCACGGCCTCGGCCTCTCGCACCAAGGCTGGCTGGGACAAGTGCCCGTGTTCGCCCGCCGCTATAAAGTCATCACCTACGACTGCCGCGGACACGGCGGCACCGGCCCGTCGAGAGGGCAGATCACCATCCGCCACCTGAGCGAAGACCTGCACGCCTTGATGGAGCACATAGGCGTGGAAAAAGCGGTGCTGGTCGGCTACTCCAGCGGCACGCTGATCTGCCAGCAGTTCGCGATGGACTACCCCGACCGCACCGCCGGTCTCTGCCTGATCGGGTCGTTTGCGCGGGTCAAAAATGCCCTGATGAAGCTGAAGAACTCCTTCGGCAAGCTGATGGTCGGAGGCGGACTGGACAAGTTGGCCGCCTTCTCCGTCGCCCGCAACAACGCGAAAAACGTGTTGCAACGCGGCCTTTTCTACCGCATCGCCAAGCAGGCGAACCCCGAGGAAGGCATGCGGATCATGGAAGCGCTCGACCGCTTCGCGCCCGTCGAGGAGGTGGCGAAGAAACTCACCTGCCCCCTGCTCTTCGTCCACGGTTCCCGCGACTTGGCGACCGAAGCGTACGCTCGCTCGTTTGCCGCGCTGCTGCCCGGCGCTCGCATCGCGATCGTCGACGGGGCCAACCACGCCGTCGCCACGAAGAAGGAAAGCGAGTTCAACGCCCTGCTCGACGAGTGGTTGCAGACCCTGCACCTGCCCAGCGGTCGTGAACTTGTCCACCGCTAAGTGTGCTAGAATGAAAGGAAGACTTTTCGTGAAAAAAAGGAGTGTCTCCCGTTGTCTTCCTTTCCTCCCTCAACTCCTCGTCCCCTCGCCGACCGCAACGCCCTCGTCACAGGCGCGTCAAGGGGCATAGGACGGGCGATCGCCCTCGGCTTGGCACAAGCGGGCGCCAACGTGATCGTCAACTACAGAGCGTCCGCCGAGGCGGCTGAAGAGGTGACGACCGCCTGCCGCGCCTATGGGGTGCAAGCTCTTGCCGTGCAAGCGGACGTGACGCAGGCGAAAGAGGTCGCCCGCTTGGTCGAAGTCGCGTCGGTCAACTTCGGCACGCCTCACATCCTCGTCAACAACGCGGGCCTCGCGCTGACCGGCCTGCTGCTCGATACGCTGGAAGAGGAATGGGATCTGCTGATGAACGCCAACCTGAAAGCGCCCTTCCTTTGCTCGAAAGCGGTTCTGCCGCAGATGATCCGCAACGGATTCGGTCGGATCATCAACATCTCCTCGATCTGGGGCATCGCCGGCGGCTCCTGCGAAGTGGCCTACTCCGCGTCCAAAGGCGGTCTGCTCTCCTTCACCAAAGCGCTGGCGAAAGAGATCGGCCCCTCCGGCATCACCGTCAACGCCGTCGCCCCCGGCGCCGTGCAGACCGATATGATCGCCCACCTCAGCCCCGAAGACCTCGCCCTGCTGGCCGAGGAGACGCCGCTGGGGCGCTTAGGCACGCCCGAAGAGATCGCGGCGGTGGTGACGTTTCTGGCGTCTCCTGCCGCCTCCTTCATCACGGGTCAGGTGCTTTCGCCCAACGGCGGACTTGTCACGTAAACGTAACAAGTCCGCACTGGTTATACTTGGCAGGTTGGGGTATCATGTAAGGGATACATCGTCCAAACAGACCATTTTTCCTAGGGGGTATTTTTTCATGACCACAGCTACCGAACGTCAAAGCGCCGTCACTTTCAAAGGCAACGGCGTCACCCTGCTCGGCCCGGAAGTCAAAGTCGGCGAACAAGCGCCGAACTTCACCGTGCTGGCGAACAACCTGCAACCGGTGACCCTCGACGATTCCAAAGGCACCGTCCGCATCATCTCTGTCGTTCCGTCGCTGGACACCGGCGTCTGCGACCAGCAAACCCGCAAGTTCAACGAAGAAGCGGCGAACCTCGAAGGCGTCAACATCCTGACGATCTCCGTCGACCTGCCGTTCGCACAAGCGCGCTGGTGCGGCGCTGCGGGCATCGACAAGGTGCAAACCCTGTCCGACCACCGCGACCTGTCCTTCGGCACCGCGTACGGTGTTGCGATCAAGGAACTGCGCCTGCTCGCTCGCGCCGTCTTCGTGATCGACAAGAACGACAAGCTCGTCCACGTCGAATACGTGCCGGAAGTCACCACCCACCCGAACTACGAAGCGGCGATCGCAGCGGCTAAAGCAGCGCTGTAAGTTCCTTCGACTACACACAAGCGACAAGACCTGCCCTCTTCGTGAAGGCAGGTCTTTTTTTGCCCCCAAAAAGAAAAAGCCGCCTGCCCACATGGAGCAAACGACTTTTCGTGAAAAGGAAAGCCTGCCACTTAGCAGGAACCCGTGCCACAAGAACCCGGGTTGCCCGCTGCGTCCTGCGTGCGGAACGAGGAGCCGCAACCGCAAGTGGAAGTCGCGTTCGGGTTCTCGATCTTGAAGCCGGCGCCCATCAGGGAGTCGACATAGTCAACGACAGCCCCGTCGAGGTACTGGCCGCTCATCTCGTCGACCACGACTTTGACGCCGCTGACTTCGAGCAGCTTGTCGTTGTCTTTCGCTTTATCGAGCGCCATGCCGTAGGAGAAACCGGAGCAGCCGCCCGACTTGATGAAGATGCGAAGCGCGAGATCGTCTTCTTTGGTCGCGAGCAGCGCGTTGACTTTCTCTGCTGCGGATTCGGTCAAGGTTACCATGAGTCTACACCACCTTTTCAGAACTAAGACACTTACTTCCTAGTATAGCAGTTCGGTCTGGGATTTTATGTATGCCTCGCTACAAAAAAAGATCGCCGCACGGGAACTCCCATGCGACGACGTCGGTTTGAGGTCGGTTTTACGAGCAGGCGCCCGGTTTGCCGGCATCGCCTTCGGTGCGGAAGGAAGAACCGCAACCGCAAGTGGACGACGCGTTCGGGTTCTCGATCTTGAAACCGGCCCCCATCAGCGAATCCACGTAATCGACGACAGCTCCCTGCAGGTATTGCCCGCTCATCGGGTCGATGACGACTTTCACGCCATCTTGTTCAAACGTCTGGTCATTCTCCTTAGGCACATCCAGTGCCATTCCATAAGAGAAACCGCTTCAGCCACCCGATTTGACAAAGATGCGGAGGGCGAGCTGATCGTTTGCCTTTTGAGCCAACAGGGTTGTGACTTTCTCTGCTGCTGCAGATGTGATCGTGACCATGTGACCCACCTCCTCTGTTTCAGAATGTCCTCCTAGCATACAGGATATGCGACACGCTGTACAGGGGAGAATTTCCCTGAAAAAGGTACGCAGTCCCTACCGCCGGATCATGTAGAAGGCGGCTTCGCGGTTGTCCCACGCCTGCTCCGCCATCTCCATGCTCAGATCGCCGCGCGAGACGAAGCCGTAAAGCTGGGCGAGGCTTTCGATGGCGATGACCTTGCGATTCATCTTGTTGAGGTACCAGTCGCCGGCCTCGTTCAGTTCGACTTTGCCTGCGTAGGCGAGGTTGAGACGGTCCGACAGGTCGTCGCCGACGAACGTTTCGATCACCGCCGCGTATTTGTAGGCGAGGTCGATGAAGAGCAGGTGTCTGGTCTCCTGACCTTGCGCTTTGACTTCCATCAGTTTTTCCAGCGCGGCGATCATCTTGTCGGCCGCTTCCGACTGCTTGTACTCCTGGTACATCTCGGTGACATCTTTGCCGGCTGCGTCGAATACTTTACCGTTTTTCATCGTGAGCGGATACGAGAAAGGCTTGTCCATCTAAGCGTCCCTCCTTGCCAGGTTGTCCATAAAACATGGGTTATGTATACGTGAAAGGGGTGGAAAAAGGCACGTCTTGCTCGACATGCCCTTTTTTCCTACTTCAACGAACTTCGTGATGACTTACTGCTTGAGTGCGGTGTAGATCTCGTTGTCGTACTTCTCGGCCAACGCCTTGTCGTACGTCTTGTCAAACGTCGGCTCGGTGGTCACCTTGCCGCCGTAGAACATCACGTCGCGCACCGCTTCGACTTTGATCTCGACGCCCGCCATGTTGAGGGCACAGCCTTCGAGCTTGTCGACATACTTTTTGGCGCGACCGGTGATCGCGTAACAGGTGCCGAGGCCGATCACGGTGACGGTGACGCGGTCGTCCTTGTCGACATTGGTCAACAGCTTCGAGCGACCGTCGATGGCGAAACGCAGGGTGGAAGCGTCGGTTGCCAGCAGCCAAGAGATGCACAGGACGTTCGGCGAGCCGTTCTCTGCATCGATCGACGCGACGGTCACCATCCTCTCCCCTTGCAGGTAGCGTACCAGTTCCTCCGAGAGTGCGGTCATTTCCTTGTCTGCCATTGGTTGTGAAACCCCTTTCCCATCCTGTTTGTTCCCTGTCTTACCAACAGTTTCTATACTGTCATTATAGCATCTTTTGCCTGTTCCCATACGTGACCCGCCCCATAACTTCCCTTCGCAAAAAGAAACCCTGCCCATGAAGCACCGAAGCTTCACAGACAGGGTTTGGGGTTTTGGTTCAGCCTTGGTTTAGGCTTTTGCGACTTGTTCGTAGAGGCGTTTCGTGAACGCTTCGAGGTCCTCTGCGGCCAGCAGTTCGTCGTTGACGATGGCGAACGGACGGACGGCGCATTCGCCGCAGTTGGTCAGGCAGCCGTACTTGGAGATCTGCCAGTCCGGGTGTTCCTCGCGCAGCTTCAGAAACAGCTCGTGTGTGAACGACATCAGATTCCCCGCACAGAAATCAACGACTACGCGTTGTTGATTTTCGCCCATTTCTTTTCCTTTTCAAAACGATCGCGTTCGTTTTTCTTCAGGTGCTTCTTGCGCAGGCGTACCGATTGCGGGGTGATTTCGCAGTATTCGTCGTCGTTCAGGTATTCGAGCGCTTGCTCCAGCGACATGAGGCGCGGCGCTTTCAGACGGGTGGTGTCGTCCTTGGTCGCCGAGCGAACGTTGGTCGCCGCTTTCGTCTTGCACGGGTTGACGGTCAGGTCGTTGTCGCGGTTGTGTTCACCGACGATCATGCCTTCGTAAACTTCGGTGCCCGGGCTGATAAACATCACGCCGCGGTCTTCCAGACCTTCGATGCCGTAGGTGGAGGAAGTGCCGGTTTCAGCCGCGACGAGCACGCCTTGGTGACGGCCTTCGATCATGCCTTTGTACGGGCCGTACTCGTGGAAGGAGTGGTTCATCACGCCAAATCCGCGCGTGATCGTCAGGAACTCGGTGCGGAAGCCGATCAGGGCGCGCGCCGGGATCAGGAATTCGAGGCGCACGTTGCCGGTGCCGTTGTTGATCATGTTGGTCATGTCCGCTTTGCGCAGGCCGAGGCGTTCCATGACAGTGCCCATGTACTCTTCCGGCACGTCGACGACGAGGTTCTCGTACGGTTCCGACTTGACGCCGTCGATGTCGCGGAAGATAACCTGCGGCTTGGACACTTGCAGTTCGTACCCTTCGCGGCGCATCGTCTCGATCAGGATCGAGAGGTGCAATTCGCCGCGGCCGGATACGATGTACGCGTCCGGCGAGTCCGTTTCGTCAACGCGCATCGAGACGTCCGTCTCCAGCTCTTCGAACAGGCGGTCACGCAGTTTGCGCGAGGTGACGTGCTTGCCTTCGAGACCTGCGAACGGCGAGTCGTTGACGAGGAAGGTCATCTGCAGCGTCGGCTCGTCGATGTGCAGGAGCGGCAGCGCTTCCGGGTTGTTGATGTCGGCGATCGTCTCGCCGACGTTCAGCTCGCCGAGACCGGAGATCGCGATCAGGTCGCCCGCTTGGGCATGGTCGATCTCAACGCGTGCCAAGCCGCGGAAACCGAACATTTTCACGACGCGGCCTTTCTCGGTCTTGCCGTCGCGCTTGATGATCGCGACTTGGTCGTTGATCTTCAGCTCGCCGCGATGAACGCGACCGATGCCGATGCGGCCGAGGTAGTCGCTGTAGTCGAGCATGTGAACTTGGAACTGCAGCGATTGGGTCGGGTCGACTTGCGGGTGCGGGATGTGTTCGACGATCGCATCGAACAACGACTTCATATCGGTGCCCGGTTCGTTGTAGTCGAGCATCGCGTAGCCGTTGAGCGCCGATGCGTAGATCACCGGGAATTCCAACTGCTCGTCGTTGGCGTCGAGCTCGATGAACAGGTTGAGCACTTCATCGATGACTTCTTCCGGACGAGCGGTCGGGCGGTCGATCTTGTTCATGACGACGATCGGCTTGAGGTTCTGTTCGAGCGCCTTGCGCAGCACGAACTTGGTCTGCGGCATCACGCCTTCGAACGCGTCGACGACGAGCAGTACGCCGTCGACCATCTTCAGAATCCGTTCCACTTCGCCGCCGAAGTCGGCGTGGCCGGGGGTGTCGACGATGTTGATCGTATACTCGCCGTATTGGACGGCGGTGTTTTTCGCGAGGATGGTGATGCCCCGTTCACGTTCCAGGTCGTTCGAGTCCATGGCGCGTTCCTGCACCGCCTCGTTCTCCCGGAAGATCCCGGACTGTTGCAGCAATTTATCGACGAGAGTTGTTTTCCCGTGGTCAACGTGCGCGATGATCGCAATGTTGCGAAGCGCTTCTTGGTAATTCATTGAGTGCCTCCTAAGCGGGATTCTACCTGTTTGATCGGTAGGATGCCCAGCATGCGTAGAATCAAATCCTCTCCTATCATGCCACAGAACCTGCGTCAAGCCAACAGGAAAAACAGAAAGAGCCCGTTTTTTATTCTTCGTAGATCATTTTTCGCGTCATTCCGCCTGTAAAGCAGAACTTGTCGTGCCATCCCTTGTTTATGTATGAATTTTCTCAAACGTTCCAGTTATATCTTCCCGTTCCTCGGCATTCTCCTGCACAAGACGCCGCGCCGCTTCCTCAACGCAGTGATGGATGCGGTGAAGGGGGCGGGCGGCATCATCGTTCAGTTCCCGTTCTACGCGGGCATCATGGGCGGCGTGGTCATCTCGCTGGGCTTCCTGCTGTTCTAGCCGCCATCCGTACTCTTGCCTGAAGAAAAGTCGACCTTCCGCAGAAGGTCGACTTTTTGTTTGCAAGCGATCAGTCTCGCGCCGCTTTCAGGCTGGCTTGCAACGACACCTTTTTCAGTTTGCGCTGGGCGAACAGTTTTGAGACTTGGTAGGTCACCAACATGATCGCCAACCCGATGAAAAAGTTGGCCGCGTTCAGTTGGATCGGGAAGGAGACGTTCATCTCCTCCGTCAAGGAGTTGAACATCTGCTGCAGGGACAGAATCGTCAACGGCACCGCCAGCAGATAGCCGATCAGCACGAGCCACGTATTCGGGCCGAGCAGCAGCTTGTAGAGTTCCTTCGGTCGGTAGCCGAGGACTTTGAGCATCGAGACTTTCTGCTGGCTTTCTTCGATCAGCATCGACGTGAGCAATTGGATCACGATCAAGGCGATGACGATTGCGACGCCTGCGATCGCGAAAACCATGTAACGCAGCGGTTCGATCATCGCTTGGTAACCCGCCTGAAGCTCCTCGCTGTCGGTGACCGAGTAGAGCTGATCCGCCGGATAGCCCGCCTTGTCGTTGGTGATCACGCCCAAGTAGCTGCCCTGCGGAAAGCCGTTCAGTTCGTTGAAGCGATCCAACGGCAGGTAGATCAGGTTGCCCAAGTAGGAATCGGCGATCCGGTCGATGTGCAGGGTGACTGTTTCCGAGGTCAGTTGGTTGACCAGCGACACATCGTCTCCCGCTTGCACATCCAGTTGCTTGGCGAGGGACTTCGTCATGATGTTGTCCTGAAAATCAAGCCGTGCCCCCTGCTCATCTTGAAACCGAATCAACTCGGCATCCGGCTCGATCCCATAGACCAGAATCGTCGTCTTCTTGTCGGACGCAGTGGTCGCATCAAAGGCGGCCAGCGACAGTTTTTCCCCTTGTTGGGGCGGGTCTTGCTGGAAGGTGTTGAACAGGTACTGGTAGTTGTAGCGGTAGATCGCTTCATACTGCTCGCCCATCAGACTGTCCATCGAGTCTTGGGTGACAAAGCCGAACAAGAGCAGCATCGAAGCGAAGGCGGTGCCGACGATCATCAAGAGGTTGCGCCCGGAGTTGCGCAGCAGTTCGCGCACTTGAAAGCGAGCGGCGAAACGCAGCTTGAGATGACGAAACCGCTTCTCCAGCCGGCCGATTTTCGGCTGCGTGACCTGCCCGCTCATCAGGTGCAACGGCGGCAGGCGCAACACGCGCAGGATTAGATAGGCGGTGGCCGGCAGCAGGAAGACGAACGGCAGCAGCAGGGAGATCAGCACCACCCCTAGGCTGACACCGCCTGTGATCGGCGGCAGGTTGTAGAAGCTCGCGAACATCCCTTGCACGGACGGGCTGAGCAGCACGCCGAGCACGGTGCCCAAACCGCCGCCGATCAGGGCGAGCAGGGTCGGGTAGCCGAGGTAATGGCGCAGGATCTCCCGTTTGCGATAACCCAAGGCGTAGAGCGTGCCAATCTGCACGTACTCCTGCTTGAGCAGGCGAGAGAAGACGGACGAGACGAGCACGATGGTCAGGAGCAGGATGGCGACAGGCAGCACTTCCGCCACTTGCAGCGCTCCTTTTACATCCCCGTCGACGAAGGTCATCCGTTGGTTATCCTGCTTGTCGATCCAGCGCAGGATGAAGTTGTTCTGCTGAAGATCCGACTTGAACGCTTCCTTGTTGTCTTTGCCAAACGTCACGGAATAGAAGGTCGACCCGTCCCCCAACCGCGCCGCCCCGTCAGCGGTGACGACAGCGACGCCGAACGCTTGCGGGTTCTTCACGAGGTCCGTTTCCGACTTTAGCGGGTAGATGTAATCGGGCACCGTCATGAAGCCGACCACGTGGAACGTGCCGCCCGGCAGCGAGAGGTCATCGCCGATCTGCAAGTCGTGCGCGTCGGCAAACCCGCGGTCGAGCAGGATCTGGTCGGCTCCCGTGAGCTTCTCCCCTTCGAGCAGCGCATAGCGGTCGATTTCTTTCGTCTCGCGCAAGACTCGTAACAGCGCATCTTTTGCAAACGAAACGTCGTGGTAGGTTCGCTCCTCCAGCGTCAGATCATAGCGCGCCTCCCACGCGGCCTCCTCCTGCAAAGGCGCTTGCAAAAAGAAATGCGCGTCTTCCTCGACCGCCTGCTGCCGAAACTGCTGCAAGCTGTCCGTGACATTGGTTCCTGCCGAGTAAAAGGCGGAAAAGAGCAAGGTGGAAATCAGGATCAACAGGACGGAACCGATGTACTGGGACTTGCGGGCGTTCAGGCTGCGCAGGACTTTTTTGCGAAGGATCATCACCACTCCATCCTTTCCGGGGAGAGGATGTGGTCGTTGAGCCGGTTTTCGATGATCTCGCCGCTGCGCAGGCGGACGACGCGGTGAGCCATCGCGCTGATCGCTTGGTTGTGCGTGATGATCAGGATCGTCGTGCCGTATTCGCGGTTGATCGTCTGCAGCAGTTTGAGGATCTCCTTCGATGTCTCATAGTCGAGTGCCCCAGTCGGCTCGTCGCAAAGCAACAGCTTCGGGTTCTTGACGACGGCGCGGGCGATCGAGACGCGCTGCTGCTGCCCGCCGCTCAGTTCGCTGGGGAAGCGGTCTTTGAACTCCCACAGCCCGACCGCTTTCAACACCTCTTCTCGCGATAGTGGCGCGGCGGCGATCTCGGTGACGACCTCGACATTCTCCGCGACGGTCAGGTTGGGAATCAGGTTGTAGTACTGGAACACGAACCCGATGTCCTCGCGGCGGTATTCGGTCAGTTGGCGGTCGTCCATCGCCGTCAGCGTTTTCCCGCCGATCGTGATCGTGCCGTCCTCCACCGTATCGATGCCGCCGATCGCGTTTAGCAGCGTCGATTTGCCCGAACCGGACGGGCCGAGAATCACGCAGACCTGCCCTTGTTCGACGGACAGGTCCACGCCTTTTAATGCTTGATAGGAGACTTCCCCCGTTTGATACACTTTGCTGACGTTTGTCACTTCCACAAACATCCTCTTCACCTCTCCTCCGATGGTCGCCGGTCGCGAAAGAGAAAATCCAGCGTCTGCCGAAACCCCTCAAACGCCTGCTCCATCGTGTATTCTTCCATGTAAAAATACCGCATGAACAGCATCATCAACGAGCCGTAGATGCACTCGGCCGCCACCGCGACCTGAAAATCAGGCGGCAACATACCGCGCTCCCGGTAGCGTTCGATCAGCGCCGTCATCTGTTCCAGAAAGCGAGTGTCGAGATCCATAAACCCCGACAGAATCAGCTTGCTTTCCTCGATGTTGCCGAACGACACGCCCATGATCTCGCGCCACAACGCTTTCGGATAATCTTCAAAAGGCCGCGTGTAGATCGTCAGCAGCTCCAGAGTGCCGCTGACGGGGTCGTATTGCTCCGCCTGATCGAGCACCCGTTGCCCTTCGGCCAGATATTCGGGCATCGCATCGAAGAAGATGGCGAGAAACAGCTCGCCTTTGGAAGCGAAATAGTTATAGACCGTCCCGACGCCGATCTCGCAGCGCTCGGCGATCTTCTTGATCGTCGTGTTGGCGTATCCGTCTTGCAAAAAGATCTCTTGGGCCGCCGTCAGGATGTTGGTGCGAACTTGTTGTTTTTTGCGATCCCTCAATCCGGTCATGCAAAAGCCTCCTTTCGCAAAGGTGAATGCATTCATATTTGAACCTGTTCATATTTTAGCATTCCACTTCCTTCCTGTCAAAAAAAGCCTGACCCGCAGCGTTCGGTTGCGGATCAGGCTTTCGATTCGTCTCGTTACGATCAGATCAGGCTTCAAACTCCATCCATCTTTCAAACACGGCATCCAGTTCTGCCTGCACCTGTTCGCGCTCCGCAGCGAGGTCGGCCAGTTTGCCGGCGTCCGTGCTGTTGGCCGGATCGACGAGGGCTTCGTCGATCTCGACCAGTCTGGCTTCGAGTGCGGCCATCTGTTCTTCGAGCTTGTTTTTCTGGAACAGGTTGACTTTCTTCGCGGGTTTCGCCGCCTCAACGGGAGGCGGTGTCGGTTTCGGCGCGACCACAGGCTCGGCGGCGACAGACGCTTCCTCTCTCGCACCCTCTACCACCTGCACCCGCTCGGGGCGTTTTTCCTTGTAAAAATCGTAGTTGCCAAGGTAGTTGGTCAACGAACCGCCTTCCAGCGCCCACAGACGCTCGGCCAAGCGGTTGATGAAGTAGCGGTCATGGGAGATGATCAGCAGCGTGCCCGGATAGTCCTCCAACGCATCTTCCAACGCCTCGCGCGAGAGGATGTCGAGGTGGTTGGTCGGTTCGTCGAGCAGGAGCAGGTTGGGCTTCTGGTACATCAGAAGCGCCAGTCGCAAGCGGCTCCATTCGCCGCCGGACAGGCTCTTGACCGCCTTGAACACGTCACCGCCGTAGAAAAGGAAACGGCTCAACTGCTTGCGGGCCGCCCCTTCCTCGATCTGCACGTGCTCGCGGAAGTACTCGATCACCGTCTTGCTCTCCTCCTGCGGGGCGTCTTCCTGCGCCAGATAGCCGACTTCCACTCGCGCCCCCAAGCGCACGCGACCCGCGTCAGGAGCCATCTCCCCACGCAACATTTTAAAAATCGTGCTCTTGCCCGCCCCGTTGTCGCCGATCAGGAACACGCGCTCGCCGTAGACCAGCAGTTCGGATACGTTACGAAACAGCGTACGGTCGCCAAAGCGCTTGGCGATCTCCTCCAGCACGACGACCTGCTTGCCGGAGCGGTCCCCCTGCTCCAAGCGCAAGTCCATCGCCTTGCGATCCAAAACGGGTCGCTTCAGCTTCTCCATGCGATCGAGCGCCTTCTGCATCGACGCGGCCCGCTTGTGAAAGCTTGGGTTCGGCGGATTGCCGCGGTTGCCCCAGTCGATCAACTGCTTGATCGCTTCCTTCATCTTCTTGATCTTCTTCTGCTGCTCTTGGAAGGCAGCAAACTCGCGCAACAGCCGCTCTTCCTTCTCCTGTTGGTACCCGGTGTAGTTGCAGTGGTAAGTGAACGCTTCGCCGTCTTCGATCTCGATCACCTTCGTCGCCACTTTGTCGAGGAAGTAGCGATCGTGCGAGATGAGGACGACGGTGCCTTGGTACCCTTCCAGATAGCCTTCCAGCCACTCGATCGCCGCCATGTCGAGGTGGTTGGTCGGCTCGTCGAGCAGGAGCAGGTCGGGCTGCTCGATCAGGATCGCCGCCAGCCCGATCTTGGTCTTCTCCCCGCCGGAGAGGGAGGAAAAGGGTCGCCGGTACTGACTTTGCGGGATGCCAAGCCCTGTAGATACGCGTTCGATATGCGCCTCCATCTCGTAGCCGCCGCCGCGTTCAAACATCTCGCGCACTTCTTCATAGCGACGGAGTTTTATCTGGAGCCGGCTTTCGTCCTCCACCACATCCGGTTGCGCCATCGCCACTTCCAGATCGCGCATCTCCTGTTGCGCCGCGCGGATGTCCGCATACGCGCGGGCCATCACTTCATAGACGGTGGTGGTGTCTTGGTAATCGGGGATCTGCTCCAGCGAGGCGATCTTCGTGCCTTTGCGCACGGCGATCTGCCCGTTATCGGGGGTCGTCTCGCCGGTCAGCAGTTTGAACAACGTCGTCTTGCCCGCGCCGTTTTGGCCGATCAGCCCGACGCGGTCGCCGTTACGAATTTCGAGGTTGATATCGGAAAGCACCAGATGGGCGCCGTAGTATTTTTGAACGTGATGACAGGTGATGATCATTGTGTGTTCGCCTCCTCGGGGGATAAGCGGCGACTCCTTTGGCAACGGCGATTTTTGCATACAAAAAGACCGTAGGGAAACGTCCCTACGGCCCACTTCGAGTTGAAAAATCCGTCGCGGTTAAGGCAGGAGTCGCTTCGCTTGTCGTGCATTCGACTGGGTAAAAAAGGGCATAGTTGTCCCGTTGAAGGCAAATTCATGCACAATGCCAAACATTGCCAGCGGCAGTTGGCTCAAACGATCATTGCAGCACACGACTTCGCGTTGCATCCTACCTCACCTCCTTCAAAATAGTTGCAATCAGGATACCATATTCTGGTTGTGTTTGGCAACCCTTCTTCGCGCCAGCCAGAGACCGATCAAGGACAGGTACAAGCCCCAGCGGATGCCCTTGTCGGCGATGTTGTAAATGTAGGTGGCGTCGATCGGGTTGATAAAGTCGATCACATGGTGGTACACGATGCGGTCGTACAGGTTGCCAAGCGCTCCGCCCAGCAGCAAACCAAGCCCGGTCAGCAGGCAGAGGTTACGGTCGTGCGCGCCTTTGTAGACATAGAGAAGGATGCCGACCACGGCGGCAAGGGAGATCAAAATCAACACCCCGACGTAGCCGCTGAACAGCCCGCCCGCCGCGCCGGGGTTGTGATAAAGGCTCCATTCGAACCAGCCCGGTATGCCGACGACGCTCTCGCCGAGACTGAGATGTGATTCCGCCCAGACCTTGGTGCTGCGGTCGAGACCGAAAACGATGCAGGTGACCAGCCAAAACAACAGGTAACGCACACTCACAGCGCTCGACTCCTCTCCCCGTTCGCGGTAGGTCTTTTGCGACCCGATCTGCCCGATCTGTCCTCTATTCGCGAGCCGCTTTTTCCATCTTGACGTGCCAGATGCCCGCTTCCAGAAACGGTTCCGGCGAGACGGTGCGGTACCCGAGCTTGTGGTAGAACCCTTCGGCATGGGTCTGTGCTTCCAGCACGAATTTGTCATAGCCGAGCTCGCGACCGATCTGTTCCAAGTGCGCCATCACCGCCCGGCCGTAGCCGCCGGTGCGGGTGCTTTTCAACACCGCGATGCGCTGCATTTTGCCTGCGGTGCCGTTTTCATACGGAATGATCCGGCCGGTGGCGACAGGTGTTCCTGTTTCATCATATGCGAGCACATGCGTCGCGACCTGTTCCAGTTCGTCAATTTCCAATTCTTCCGGTACTTCCTGTTCTTCAATGAAAACTTCGCGCCGGATGGCGAGACCTTGTTGCACTTGTTCGTCGTTGGTGATCCGTAGGGTACGAATGGCCATCGGGGTGATTCCTCCTCAACTCGTCGCTCCTTATTCAATTCTTGACCAAGCGCGGAATTTCCTTTCCACGAAAAAAGGACCTTCGCACACATGCGACGGTCCTTTTTTGGCGGAACGCTTCTTTTTCCCAAAAGCGATCAACCGAACTTATAGGTGATCCCGTAGCCGCCCTTCGGATAGACCCACTCGATGTTGTAAGTCGGGCAGCCGATGCGGCAGGTGCCGCACTCGATGCAGTTCTCAAACGCCACATGCGTCATCAGGTCGCGCCAGGAGTAGACGTCGGCGGGGCAGAAGTCGTTGCACTCCTTGGTCTCGCACTTGAGGCAGGTCTCCTGATCCTTGATGATCAGGTGCGATTGAGAATCCACCTTGTAGCGAATGGTAAACAGCTTCTCTTCGATCGTCATGCCCTGTTGTTCGCTCATCCGTTGATCGCCCTCCAACCTTTCCAGCCGAGCTTGATCAGATCCCAGGTACCGCCGGCCGTTTGTTTGATGTGATTGATGGCGAAGCGCTGTTTCTCCGCCTTCGATTTCCCGTCGACGAGCAGCATGTTGTAGGCGGCTTCGTTGACCGCTTGCGGCAGGTGTTGGAACAAGAGTTTCGGGTCGAGTTCGCTGAGCAGTCCGTGCAGGCCTTGGTATTTTTTCATGTCTTTGCGGATAAACGATTGGATGATTTTGCGATCATACGCCATCAGCCCGTGGCGGGAGGTGTCGCCGTTTTGCTTCGCTTCGACGATCGCTTCGCCGGCGAACTTGCCGGAGGTCATCGCCAAGTTGGTGCCTTCGCGGTGCACGAAGTTGACCAACTGCGCCGCGTCGCCGCAGATCACCCAGCCGTCGCCCGACAGTTGCGGCACCGCCGTCCAGCCGCCTTCGGGGATCAGGTGCCCCGCGTATTCCTTGGTCTCGCCGCCTTGGATCAGCTTGCGGATCGCCGGGTGCTGCTTGGCTTGCTCCAGCAGTTGGTACGGCTTGATGCGGGTGCGCTTCAAGTCCGACACCATACAGCCTATGCCGAGCGAGACCGATTCTTTATTGGTGTACAAAAATCCGAGCCCGACCATGCCCGCCGACGTTTCGCCGACGAACTCGATCGTCGCCCCTTCGTCGCCTTCCAGCCCGAAGCGGTCGAGGATCTTTTCCTTCGGCAGGAAGATCTGCTCCTTGACCGCCAGCGACACTTGATCCGGCGCCCATTCGCGATGTACGCCCAGCGCCTTGCCAAGCAGCGAGTTGACCCCGTCGGCGATCACGACGACATCGGCGTAGAGGTCACCCTCTTCACGGTCGGTGCGCACGCCGACCACGCGGTTGCCTTCGCGCAGCAGTTCCAAAGCGACCGTCTCATAGACGGGAATCGCGCCCGCTTCGACCGCTTGCTTGGCGAACCACTGATCGAAGTTGACCCGCATTCCCGTCCAGCAGTTGGCCGGCTCCTTGAACGCTTCGTTGCGATGACCGACCTTGGTCACGCAATCTCGACCCATGATCCAGAGGTTTTGCTCGATGATCTTGCGCTCGACGGGCGCTTTTTGCCACGCGTCCGGCAAGATGTCTTCCAACTGTTTGCGGTAGATCACGCCGCCGAACAGGTTTTTCGCACCGGGGAACTCGCCCCGTTCGAGCATGACGACAGACAGCCCTGCTTTGGCCATCGTGTAGGCGGCGGCTGCCCCCGCCGGTCCCGCGCCGACGACGACTGCGTCAAATTTTTGCATCGTAGGTTCCTCCTATCCTGTGACGTTTTCCGTGAGGCGACGCTTGTTGCGCACCGCTTCGGTCAGCGCGGGCACGAGTTGGAACAGGTCGCCGACGATGCCGTAGTGAGCCGCTTTGAAGATCGGTGCGTCCTTGTCGCGGTTGATGGCGATGATCAGGTCGGAATTCTGCATCCCGACAAGGTGTTGCACCGCACCGGAGATGCCGACGGCGATATACAGCTTCGGGCGCACCGTGTAGCCGGTCTGCCCGACTTGGTGCTTGTGGTCGATCCAACCGGCGTCGACCGCTGCACGAGACGCGCCGACGACACCGCCGAGCGCATCGGCCAGCTCCTGCAGCAGTTTGAACGGTTCGGGGCCGCCCAGACCGCGCCCGCCCGCGACGATGATCTCCGCGTCTTCGATGTCGAAGCGTTCGGTCGCTTCGATGAACTCCAACACTTTCGCCGCGATCTCCGCTTCCTCCATCGCAAACTCGACCGGCACGATCTCGCCTTGGCGCGACGTGTCGCGAGGCAGCGCTTCAAACACCCCGGCGCGGGCGGTCGCCATCTGCGGGCGGTACTGCTTGCAGAGGATCGTCGCCAGCATTTTTTCCGAGAAAGCCGGGCGTGAGGCCAACAGCAGGCGGCTGGGGTGCGGTTCAACATCGAGGATCGTCGTGTCGGCCGTCAAGCCGGTCGGCAGGTGGGTGGCGATCGCTCCCGCCAAGTCGCGCCCCGTCGCCGTCGCCCCTTGGAGCACGATCTCCGGCTTCACGTCGCGAATCACCTGCAAAGTAACGCGGGAATAAGGACGTGTGCGGTAGTCTTTCAGCTCAGGTGCATCACAGAGGTACACTTTGTCCGCCCCGTGGTAGATCGCCTCTTGCGCCAGATGCCCGACGTTGTGCCCGATCACCAGCGCCAACAGGTCGACTTCCAGCTTGTCGGCCAGCTTGCGGCCTTCCCCGAGCAGTTGCCACGACACCTTTTTCGCCTCGCCGTCGCGTTGCTCGATAACGATCATCACCCCGCGATAGGCGGACCAATCGGGCATGTCATCCGCTTGGGTTTGCTTGTTCTTCTCTTCCGCCATCGTCTCTACACCTCTCCTTCTGCCTGCCAGCCGAAGCGCTCGGGCAGGTCGGTCTCCCACAGTTTGTCGAGAACGGCCGTCGCGACCTGCTCGGCGCTCTCCCCTTCCAGATACTCCGTGTTGATGTCACGCGCCTCCGGCACCCAGGTCTTGGCGACAATCGTCGGCGATCCCTTCAAGCCGATTTGCTTGCGGTCGATGCCGGGGAAGTCATTGGTTGTCCAGACCACAGGCTGGTATTGCGCCGCCTTGATCATGCCCGGCAGCGGGGCGCGGCGGACGTGGTTCATTTCTTTCAGCGCGGTGATCAGCACCGGCATTTTCGTCTCCACCACCTGCACCCCGTCTTCGAGCAGTCGATGGACGGTGATGCGGCGATTGTCCATGTCGATGTTCGCCACTTTGTAAACATAGGTCAGTTGTTCCAAGTCCAGTCGGCAGGCCACGCCGGGACCGACTTGCCCGGTGTCGCCGTCGAGCGTCTGCTTGCCTGTGAACACGATATGTACCGGTCCAAAATCGGCGGCGATCTTCTGAATCGCCAAGCCCAGCACGTACGAAGTCGCCAGCGTGTCCGCTCCGGCGAACGCCCGGTCGGTCACCAGCACCGCCCGATCGGCTCCGAGCGAGATGCACTGTTTCAACGATTTCTCCGCCGGCGGCGGCCCCATGCAAAGCACGGTGATCGTCGCGCCGATCTCATCCTTGATCCGCAGCGCTTCCTCCAACCCGTGCATGTCATAAAAGTTCGCAATCGCCGGCACCCCTTGGCGAATCAAGGTGTTGGTCTTCGGATCGATTCGAATCTCCCGAGAATCGGGCACTTGTTTGACACAGACCACGATGTGTAACATGTCGCTTCCTCCTTGCTTCCGGCTTCCTCTCGAACGGTGAAGCAGTTGTTGTCCTATCTGATTCTATGAATCAGGGAAACGGTTTATGAACCTTTCGAAACCTGACATGACTTCTTTAACATGGGCAATTTTCGTAATTCAGACTAACCTAATAACCCCTCATTTTTAATGTAGTTAAATTTATAACAAAAACAGGCTTCCCTTTCTCCACTTGTCGCTCTATAATGAAAGACAGAAAAGGAATGACTCACTGGGGGGCAAGCCATGGGATCTCTCGGCCAGAAGATCCGACAGCGCCGCATGGAAAAAGGGCTTACGCAAAGTGGGCTCGCTGAAGGATTGGTCAGCGCCAGCGCGATCAGCCAAATCGAATCGGATAAAATCAACCCTTCCTATAAATTGCTGTGTCAACTGGCAGAACGCTTGGAGGTTCCGCTCGATTACTTCCTCTCTGAGACGGAAGAGTACTTGGAACAGTCGACCTCACACAAGTTGGCCAAGACGTTCATCAGCGCCAAGGAGTATGCGAACGCCGTTCCGATCTTGGAGAAATTGATGGCTTCGGCTGACGGAACCATCCTTGATGTGATGAAGGATTTGGCGACTTGTTATCTTCAATTGAAGAATTACGAGGCCGCCGGAGAGTTGTGGGAGAAAGTGTTGAACGAGGCGTTGAAGGAAGGTCATATGCCCGACTACATCATGGCGTTAAAACAGTTGGGCTTGTTGTTTTACAAACAGAACAACATCTCCCTCGCCCAACATTATTGGAAAAAAGCCTACGATGCGTCGCAACAAGCGGAGGACATCGACTCTTTTCTCAAAGCGGATGTGTCGACCAACCTCGCCATCACCTACAATGACCTCGGTGATTTCAACTTGGCCGCCAAACTGTTCCAAGAGTCGCAGGAGCTGTTACAGGATTCGATCAACCTGCACCACTTGGCGACGATCCATTTCGGATTAGGTCTCTCCTATTACGGGCAGAAAGACTTCAAGCTGGCGGAAAAGCATTGCGAGGAAGCGATCTCGCTGTTCACGTCTTTGGATCAGATTCGCTCCGCCATCCGCGTGCGTGAGAATTACGGCATTTTTCGCGGTGATCACGGCCATCCGGAAGAAGCGTTGGAGACGCTGCTCGGCTGTTTGCAGGAATACAAGGATCATCATTACCAAAATGCCTTGGCGAACACGTTGACCGAGATCGCCAAGCAGTTGATTCGGTTGCAACGCTATAGCGAAGCCGCCCGGCACTTGGACGAAGCGTTCGCCTGCTGTGAGCCCAATTCGCGCGATCACGCTCAATGTTTGTATGTGCGCTCCCTGTTGCGTAGAGTCGAGGAGAAGTTTGATGACGCCATCGCCGATGCCAAGCAAGCGATGGGGATCTATTTCGACATCGAAGCGATTCAAGACTATAACAAAGTGACGATGCATCTCAGCGAACTCTACAAGCAACTGGGTGACTATAAATCTTCCACAGAAATTTTGGAGAACTCTCAAAAGGTTCTTCAGGTATACCTTAGAGAAAGGGGGCTATTCCTATGAAAAAATGGGCTTTGGCACTGGCTATTGCGGCAGCGGTTGCAGTTGGCTTCTCCGGCCACGCTTCGCAACAAGCATACCCGCACAACGCAGACCCGATCGAAGTCATGGTGCTCTCATAATCGGATTCGTCCAGCAAAAAGCCGCTTCCTCTTCAGGAAGCGGCTTCTTCTTTGTCTTCGCGAGCGCGTGTGGCTCCGGCGCGAATCTGTTCTTCCCATACTTCGCCTTCCAATGGCGCCGCCTGGTCAAGAGAGCGGCGTGCCTGCCGCTTAGCCTCCTCTTGCGCTTGGTGACGCTCCTCCAACATCTGCGCCCGAATGCCGTGCTCCGTCCACGTATAGCCCATCATCCCGTAGGACATCGGCACCGGCGGCATGTCGAGACTGCCGAAATATTGCAAGCAAGTCAGCAGAAAAGCGGCGATGCCCGCCAACACTTTGCGAATCCGAGCCCGCAGTCGATTCATTCGGCCCACCTCCCCTACTAACCCTACGCCGGGGAGTCGCCCTGTAGAAGTATCTCGTCAAGCAAGCGTCGCAACCGATCGGACACCGCATGCGGTTCCTCCACCTGCGGCGCGTGAGCAGACGCCTCCAACACGTGCCAAGACGCGTTCGGAATGCCTTCTGCAAACGCTTCGCCGATCGCCAACGGAATCACGCCGTCATGCCGTCCCCAGATCACAGAAGTCGGCACGCGAACCTCCCCTAACCGCGGTTGGAAGTTCAGCACAGCCGTGCGGTGAACCAACTCGTCATAGTAAGCGCGCGCTTGCAGCGTCGCCCGACGGCTCTGCTCCGTCTGAGCGGTTGTGAAACGCTCCGGACGGTAAAACAACCGCCGCTCGAACTCTTCCCGCGTCACCTCGTGCGGCGAGGCAACTTGCACGTCGGGCAAGCGGACACCGGCCGAGCAGACCAACCCTAAGCCCAGTACCCGCTCGGGAAGATCCAAAGCCGCTTCCAACGAAATGCGCCCGCCGAGTGAGTTGCCGACCCATACGGCCGCCTCGATGCCCAACGCATCGAGCACCCGGCACACGAATGGCGGAAAGTCGCTCAAGCTCTCAAACGCCTCTCTCCCCGCTCCGGCAAATCCGGGCAGATCCAGCGCCAACATCCGCCCATACCCACTCAACTCTCGCATCTGCATCGTCCAGACCCGACCGGTGCTGCCTGCCCCATGTAGGAACAGGACAGGCAGCTGTCGCCGCTCCGTCCTGTCGTTGGTTGTCCCCGCACTCGGGCTGTTGATCTCATACAATTGCACCGGCACACCGGCCACCTGCACGTGAATCTTTTTCATCTTCAGTTCGCTTCTTTCATTTCTCGTTTCGTCTTGCGTCGAGACGCTTCCAATCTGTCGAACAAAGCGTCCACTTCATCTGCTTCCTCTATTGTAACACACTGGACGTCACAGACGACGGTCGAGCCGACCATCGGAAAGAGATGGGACGAGAAAGCGAGGCGAATGCGTTCGCAGATCTGACCGATCTCCGAGCGGTTGATCCCTTTGATCAGCACGAGGAATTCATCGTCCATAAACCGCAAGATCAGGTCGTCGGCGCGCATCGTGTTTTTCAGCAAGTAGGAAGCGTCGATCAACACCTGATTGCCCGTTTCAAACCCATAGTCGGAGTTGATTTTCCGCATGTCGCGAATGTCGATCAACAGGAAATGCATCGGGAAGTTCGCCTCGACCTCAGTCAGCGACGGCAACTTGCGCTTGAGGTAGTAAGGGGTGCGCAACCCGGTCAGCGAATCGATGAACAGCCGTTGGTCGTATTCCGGTCCGTAAACGGCCACACGGTTGCGCCCCATCTCCTTCCCGCCCCAGTACAGCGCCTGGTCCGCTTTTTCCATCAGGTCTTGCGGTGTCAGAGCATCATGCAGCTCCACGTGAGCCACCCCGGCGGAGATCGTGATGTTTTTCATCGTGTGCTCTTGGTAGACGTAGCGATGGGCGGCAATGCGGTGACGCATCTCCTCGGCCAACGCTTCAGCTTCCTGGACCGTCATGTTGCCGATCGCCACGAACTCTTCGCCTCCATAGCGGGCGAGCAGCACATCTTCGCGTGAGTCTGTCACCTGCTTGGCCTGTGCCGCCACCTGTCGCAGCACTTCGTCGCCGACGACATGCCCGTACGTATCGTTGTATTTTTTAAAATGGTCGATGTCGAAGATGATCAGGGACAACTCCTCCCCCATCGCCTTTGCTTGTCCAAAGCGCTGTTCCAACTGTTCTTGGAAGTACTGCGCGTTGTAGAGCCCGGTCAGCGGGTTGGTGATCGCCGCTCGCTCCAACCGCTCGTACACATGGTTGCGGTCGAGGATGATCGACACCTGATGGGCGAGAAATTGCAGTTGGGTGAGGTGCTCATGCTTGTACCCGTAGGAACTGAACTTGCCCAAGCAGATGATGCCGAACACCTCCGTTTTGCCGACCAACGGCACCAGCACCAGCGAGCGCGTTTCCCACTCCGGAATGATGTTGTCCGACGCGTTCGCTTTGGTGACGGCGACGTTTTGTTGCGAAGAGACCGCCTGCTCCAACAACGCGTGGGAGATGGCTTGGTAAGGGTGCCCGTCGCAATCGAAGCCGGAGAAACGACCGTCTTCCCCCCGCTGAAGCAGGATCGATTTGGGCGAGTCGGTCAATTCTTTGGCCAGTTCGAACGTCTTCTGGTAGATCGCCTGCGCGTCGTTGGCGGTGCTCAATCTCATGCAGGTCTGGTTGATCCGATTGGCCCAGACCATGTGGTTGAACAGGCGAATCAGGTAGGTGACCACTCCGACCGGTACGGCGAGGATCAGCAGGCTGTAAGGACCGGCGTACGGTTCGATCAAGTAGCCGAGAAACGCCAGCGGGAAGACGGCGCAATAGACAAACAGCTCCCATTTGACAGCATCAAGGCACGAGTTGAGCGAGAAATGCCATGTGCGGGAAAAGATGATCACGTTGAGAATCAGATGATTGACCAGAAAAAAAACCGTGCCGACGGTAAACAGTTGCGCCACCACATAGCCGCTGGTCAGCCCCGCCGCCTGCATCAGGTTCTCAACCAGCGCATAAGCGGCAAATCCCGCCCCCAAGCAGACCACCTTCAAAGCCGGGTTGAGCAGGATCACCAGTTTGCGGGTCCGCTTGATCAGAATCAAGGCACCGAGCATCTCACTCGCGTAATTGATCCACAAGGATGTCGCCACATCGTAGCTCAAAACCAGATAGAACGTAAACACAAGTTCAAGGGAGACCAGCATCGAAGGCAAGGTCACCGGAAAGATCACAGCCGCTGCCATCAACGGAACGGCGAGGAGGATCACCACCCCGACCTCCGGCGTCCAAGCGATGGGAGATTGAATCAACAGGAGCAAGCCTAGCGCAATCAGAACAAATTCAAAGATCGGCCCCGCAGTGCGCAACGCCCATGGTTTCAGCATCCCCACTCTCATCGCATCACTCCACCTTTCTATCAATGCTTTCCGGTCGTCCATCCGACCCCTCCTATTGATCGATATTTCAGTAAACTTTAAGCGTATGTTGAGAACGAATGGACATACCTGTTGTTACTCTCTAGGTTATCTTACTTACAACCAATTCTCAATCGGAGATTTTGTCGGACTCTGTAAAAGAAAAGAGACATTCGTAACAAAATGAATGTCTCTTCGAAAACGGCTAGGCATCGGCCTTTTCTGTCTTGTTTTGTTCCTGTTCCCAGCGCTTGAACGCGTCCCACCCTTCCAGCGCATCAACGACGCCCGGACGCATCATTTTCATAAATTCGATCGCTTCCTCCACCGAACTGGCTTCGGTGACGTGCGCTTTTTCGTGTCTTCCGTCTTTCATCACCAAGGTGAGTTTGACATGCATCGCGTGGTTCCGCCTCCTTTGCTCTTAGTATACCAAATGAAACCCCACGTCCAAACAAAAAAGAGGCTTTCGCAAGTTGCGAAAGCCTCTTCTCTATCCTGGGGTGTCGATCGAGAGCAGAGATTACTCTTTGCCTTCGATGGTGACCCACTTCAGTTCGTAGCTCGGACCGTAGGAACGAGTTACCCAGTTCTTCACGTACGGCTTGGAAACGCCTGCCGCACCGCGGAAGAAGATCGGGCCAACCGGCATGTCTTCCATGAGGATTTTCTCCGCTTCGTAGAGAGCGTCCATGCGCTTCTTCGCGTCAACTTCCTTCTTCGCGCCGAGTACGAGATCGTCGTATTCCTTGTTGGAGTAACCGTTCTCGTTGAAGTCACCACCGGTAACCCACATGTCGAGGAAGGTCATCGGGTCGTTGTAGTCAGCGCCCCACAGGGAGAGAACGATGTCGTAGTCACGCTCGGTGGTGCGTTGCAGACGCAGTTTGAACGGTACGTTCTCAATTTCTACGTCGATGCCGAGCTTGGTACGCCATTGTTCCTTGATGAATTCGCCGGCTTTCTTACCGATGTCGCCGTCGTCCATCAGGATCTTCAGGTTCGGGAACTTATCCATGCCGAGCTCTTCCAGACCTTGAGCCAGGATGTCTTTCGCTTTTGCAGCGTTTTCCGCACGGTTGATCAGGTCGCCGTTGTCTTCGCGGAAGTCGCCGCCGTCGCCGTTGGAGGTACCCTTCGGTACGAAACCGGTTGCACCAATGGAACCGTTGTGGTAGATGATGTCCGCGTAAGCATCACCGTCGATTGCGTAGGTGAGCGCTTGGCGAACGTGCTTGTTGGTCAGAACTTTGACCTTCTCGTTGTATTGCAGGTAGCCGTTAACCAGCTCGGAGGTTACGTAGAATTCCGGGGAATCCTTGTATTGGTCGACTTGGTCACGAACCAAGGAAGTACGGTCGATTTGACCGGAAGCGTACAGGTTTTCACGAGCAGCCGAGTCTTTAACGACTTGGTAGTTTACCTTTTCCAGGTGAACATTGTCAGCGTTCCAGTAGTCCGAGTTCTTCTCGAGGGTTACGGATTGCTCATGCACCCACTCTGTCATCTTGAACGGACCGTTGGACAGCATGTTTTCCGCTTCAGCCGCGTACTTGTCGCCATACTTCTCGACGAAATCTTTCTTTTGCGGGAAGAACAGCGGGAACGCCATTTGTTGTACGAAGAACGGAACCGGGTTTTCCAGGGTCACAACCAAGGTGCGGTCGTCGGTAGCTTTGACTTGAACCGCATCAGCGTCCGCTTCCCCGTTGTTGTAAGCTGCGCCGCCCTTGATCCAGGTCATCATGAACGCGTATTGTGCGCCGGTGTCCGGGTTCAGGGTGCGCTTCCAAGCATATTCGAAGTCTTGAGCGGTTACGTTGGAACCGTCAGACCATTTTGCGTTGTCACGGAGATGGAAGGTGTAGGTCAGACCGTCTTCGGACTGTTCCCAGGATTCAGCAACGCCCGGAGCCGGCTTGCCTTGTTGGTCCAAGGTAACCAGACCTTCGTTGGTTTGAGCCAGCATGGTGAATGCGATCGAGTCGGTCGCGATGGAGGAGTCCATCGCCGGGATTTCGTCACCCAGCGCCAGGTTCAGAACCTGCGGTTCCGCTTTCTTTTCACCATCAGCGGTGTTGTTGCCTTCGCTTTCGTTGTCGCCACAACCTACCAGAGCTACGGAAGACAGCATGGTGACTGCCAGACCGATGCCAAGCCATTTTTTCGCCTTCATCGAAGTAATACCCCCATTTCAATTTTCCCCCGGACTGAGAAGTCTAAGGGCGAGGCTTTTGCCTCATTTGTTTGATTATTTTGTATTCTACGGATACTCTATCATATTCCGACAACGGGTGCAAGACTTTTTGTAACATTTCCGAAATATAAGAAAGTGCCAAGTATCGGTAGAACACGGAAAAACCCATAACCTAGTAGATCTTCCACGTCTTTTCGACGATCTACGAAAAGGTTATGTAACAAAACTGTAAAAAAGACCAATACTAACGCAATGCAGATCTCATTTCGGTACGAAGGGAGGTGGACGTTGTGACCTGGTTGGACGAACTGAAAGACAAGCTCGCCACCCAAGACACGCTCCAACTGAGCATCGATGGTCAGATCTGGACCATCGAGCGCCACCAGGGCGGCTACACCTGCTCAAACGGCCTCGGCCGCGTCGAGACCTTCTCCTCGATCGATCAGGTGGAGACGGCACTGCAGTCTTGGTTTGAGAACCCGGCGATCACCTTTGTCGGCTGATCGCGGCCTAGCCCGACCTACATGATAGAAAGAGAAGTCACACAAGTGGTGACTTCTCTGTTTGGTTGTGTTGAAATCCGCAGGTCAGAGATTACTCTTTGCCTTGGATGTAAGTGCCCTTGAGCTGGTAGTTCGGACCGAATACGGACGGTTCGAAGTTTTTCACGTAAGGTTTGGTGACGAAAGCCTTGCCGCGGAAGAACAGCGGACCGATCGGCATTTCTTCCATCAGCTTTTGTTCAGCCTTAACGAGAGTGTCCATGCGCTTCGCCTTGTCGGTTTCTTTTTTCGCGCTTTCGATCAGAGCGTCATATTCCTTGTTCGACCATTCCGGATCGTTGAAGGAACCGCCGGTGACAAACATGTCCAAGAAGGTCATCGGATCGTTGTAGTCAGCGCCCCACAGGGAGAGAACGATATCGAAGTCATGCTCGTGGGAACGTTGCAGACGCAGTTTGTACGGTACGTTCTCAACATCGACGTCGATGCCGAGGTTGGTGCGCCATTGTTCCTTGATGAACTCGAGCGCTTTCTTGCCGACGTCGCCGTCATCCGCCAAGATGGAGATCTGCGGGAACTCGGACAGACCCATTTCCTGCAGGCCCTCTTGCAGTTCCTGCTTCGCTTTGGAGAGGTTCTCCTTGCGCTTGATCAGGTCACCGCCGGCCGCATCACGGAATTGACCGCCGTTGCCGTCGGATACGCCGATCGGCGTGTAACCGGTTGCGCCTTGCGTACCGTTGTGGTAGATGATGTCCGCATAAGCGTCAGCGTCAATTGCCCAAGTAAGCGCACGGCGAACTTTGGCCGATTGCAGTGCTTTTACGTTTTGGTTGTATTGCAGGTAACCGGTGGTCAATTCCGGCTCCGTGGAGAATTCCGGAGAGTCTTTGTAGGTATCTACATAGTCACGAACCAGACCGGCGCGGTCGACTTGACCGGATTCGTACAGGTTGATCAACGCGGAGGAGTCTTTGACGATCGAGTAGTTGACCTTGGTCAGCTTCACATTGTCAGCATCCCAGTAGTTTTCGTTCTTTTCGAGGGTTGCGGATTGCTCATGTACCCAAGAGGTGAACTTGAACGGACCGTTGTTCAACACTTTGTCCGCTTCGGCGCCGTATTTGTCGCCCGCAGCTTCGACGAACTTTTGGTTTTGTGCGAAGAAGATCGGGAACGCCATCTGTTCGACGAAGAACGGGATCGGGTTCTCGAGTTTGACTTCAAGGGTCTTGTCGTCCAGCGCTTTGACGCCGACTTCGTCAGCGGTGCCTTCGCCGTTCAGGTACGCATTGCCACCCTTCACCCATGCAACCATGAAGCCGTAGGTTGCGCCGGTGTCCGGGTTCAAAGTGCGCTTCCAGGAGTATTCGAAGTCCTGCGCGGTAACCGGTTCACCGTTGGACCACTTGATGCCGTCACGCAGGTGGAAGGTGTAAGTCAGCGCGTCATCGGAAACATCCCAAGACTCGGCCAGTGCCGGTTGAGCGTTGCCGTCTTTGTCGAGACGAGTCAGACCTTCGTTGATGTTGGCATACAAGGTGAAGGAGATCGAGTTGGTCGCCAAGGACAGGTCCATGGTCGGGATCTCGTCGGACAATGCCAGGTTCAGTTCCTGTACGGAGTCCATTTGATTACCGGTGGTGCTATCGGTGGTAGTGCCTTCTGCGTCCTTGTTGTCGCCGCAGCCGACCAGCGCGATGCTGGTGAGCATGGAGACGGCAAGACCGACGTTCAGCCATTTTTTAGCCATCATGTTAGAATTCCCCCTATTTTTGTCTGAAACAGATCGTTAGCGATCGTGATCTTCTGTAACGATTCTGTAATGTTTCTGTAATCTGATCTCAATATAGCAAGAGTTTCGACTTTTCGCAACACCTTTTTGCAAAAAAGTGTGAGAAATCAGCCATTGGAAAAAAGACCCCGCAGATACGGAGTCTTTGCCGATTACTTCTTCAGTCTGGTAAAGCGAGGTAGCACTTTTTTCTCGCCGATCGACGGGTGGAACATGATCGTCAGCTCCATCTCGTCGTCCTCCCCCCGCTTGTCGAGGATGATGCCTTGCCCCCAACGGGGATGGATCACCTGCTCCCCGACTTTATAGCCCTCTTCCGGCAGTTCGATCCGGCCGACGGTCGCATCGAGGAAGTTCTCCGGAATTTCGTCGAGAAAGCGCGACGGGTCGTTGCGCTGGGTGTTGCCGAACAGCGTCCGCTCGGCGCAATGAGACAGATGGAGCTTCTCTTTCGCTCGCGTGATCGCCACATAGGCCAGGTTGCGCTCCTCCTCGATCCCAAACTCCGAATCCATCGACCGCAGATGCGGGAAGATCGTCTCCTCCCAACCGACGACAAAGACGACCGGGAATTCCAAGCCTTTGGAGGCGTGCATCGACATCATCAGCACGGCATCCTCCTCCTGCCCCTTTTCCTTGTCGTTGTCGGAGAGAAGCGACACTTCGGCCAAGAAGTCGGCGACCGAACCGCCGCGCCGCCGGTCGAACGACTTCGTGATCGAGAACATCTCCTCGATGTTTTCCAAGCGGCTTTGGTCCTCTTCCTTGCCCGTCTGGTAGATCTTCCGGTAGCCGGTCTTCGCCAGCACCTCGTCCAAGTACTCGGAGACGGAAAGCCCCTCCTGACAGAGATGCAGGTACTTCATCATGTCGTGAAACTCCTTGCAGATCGCGCCCGTCTTGGCAGGCAGGCCGTTCTCTTCCGGATAGCCCATCGCTTCGAGCAAGGTCATGTCGCTGTCATGAGCGAAGTCGAGCAGTTTGGTCAACGTGCCGGAACCGATCGACCGCTTGGGCACGTTGATGATCCGCAGCAGCGAGATTTCGTCTTCCGGATTGGTCAGCGCCTTGAGGTACGCCATCACGTCTTTGATCTCGCGGCGGTCGTAGAACGTGTAGCCGCCGAGCATCTTGTACGGCATCGCCACTTGCAGGAACGCTTCCTCGATGATCCGCGACATCGCGTTTGCCCGATACAACACGGTGCAGTCGCTATAACGACCGCCGTTTTCAACGTGGTTTTTCACCTGTTGGACGATATAGTGCGCTTCGTCCTCTTGGTCGAGAGCCGTGTAGACGGAGATCTTGTCCCCTTCCCCTTTGGCCGACCAGAGCGCCTTGTCTTTGCGGCGTTTGTTTTTGCGAATCAAGGCGTTGGCTGCGTCGAGGATCGTCGAGGTGGAGCGGTAATTCTGCTCCAGCTTGATCACCGTCGCCTCCGGGTAGTCCTTTTCGAAATTCAAGATGTTCGAGATATCCGCTCCCCGCCACGCGTAGATCGCTTGGTCGCCGTCCCCGACGACGCATAGGTTGCGGTTCTTGGCGGCGAGCAGGGAGACGAGCTTGTATTGGGCGCGGTTGGTGTCTTGGTATTCGTCCACGTGAATGTAGAGGAACTTGTCCTGGTACTTTTCCAGCACGTCCGGCTGGGTTTCGAACAGTTCCACCGTCTTCATGATCAGATCGTCAAAATCCATCGCGTTGCAATCTTGCAAGCGGCGCTGGTAGATGCGGTACACTTGGGAAGCTGCGATGTCTTGCAACTTGCTGCCGGCCGTCTTGGCAAACTCGTCGGGCGTCAGCAGTTCGTTTTTGGCGCCGGAGATGCGCCATTGAATCTGATTGGGGTCAAATTTCTTGATGTCGAGGTTCAAGTCGAGCATCGATTGCTTGATCGCCGCCGACTGGTCATCCGGATCGAGGATGGAAAATGAGTTCTTGTAGCCGATTCGTTCCGCTTCCCGGCGCAAGATGCGGACGCACATCGAGTGAAACGTGCTCATCCACAGATTCTCCGCTTCTTCGCCGACCAGTTTGCGTACGCGCTCGTTCATCTCTTTGGCCGCCTTGTTGGTAAAGGTGATCGCCAAAATGTTGAACGGCGACACGTCCCGCACGCCGAGCAGATAGGCGATACGCCGTGTCAGCACGCTCGTCTTGCCGGAACCGGCGCCGGCGAGAATCAGCAACGGGCCTTCGGTCGTCTCGACCGCTTGTTTCTGTTGCGGGTTGGTTCCTTTGACAATATCTTGCGCTTTACGCTGGATCGTCGTCATGTTGCAACAACCTCCGTTTATCAACCACGTTCCGTCTGGCAATTCCTTTATTCTAACGGATGCTGAGGAGGTGTCAACCGACGTGGCGGACAAGAACTGCCGATACGAGCGAAGGGCTCCCATAGTCGGGAGCCCTTCTCGTTATAAGGTATGAAGTTGTGAGGTCGGCTTCGCTTAGCGTTGGCCGCCGGACATTGCTTGTTCAGCGAATGCTACCAGACGCTTGGTGATTTCGCCACCTACGGAACCGTTCAGGCGGGACGGAGTTTCGCCACCCAGGTTTACGCCGAACTCGGAAGCGATTTCGTACTTCATTTGGTCCAGCGCACGTGCTGCGCCTTGTACAAGAGTTTGGTTGGAGTTGTTGTTTGCCATGGTTAGGTTACCTCCTTGAGTGGGATGTGAGTTTATCTTGCGTCAATCTGTGAATCTCATACACACTTTTTGTTACCAGTTTCAGGATGCCGTCGCTTATTGGCGACCGGACATCGCTTGCTCCGCGAAGGCCACCAGGCGCTTCGTGATCTCACCACCAACAGAACCGTTCAGACGGGAAGGAGTTTCGCCACCCAGGTTTACGCCGAACTCGGAAGCAATTTCGTACTTCATTTGGTCCAAGGCACGAGCTGCGCCGTTGACCAGTACTTGGTTCGAGTTGTTGTTAGCCATCTGTGTGTCACCTCCTTGATGGGATTGGTCATAGTATGGAGCGATCGACGGACCTTGATTCCTTGTACATTTTGGAAAATGACGATTGGACAGGAATAGAGGGCTTCACAGGGAAGCCCTCTCTTCTTTTAAAGAGGTATGCAGTTATTGGCGTTGGCCGGACATCGCTTGTTCAGCGAATGCCACCAGACGCTTGGTGATCTCGCCACCGACGGAACCGTTCAGACGGGACGGGGTTTCACCACCCAGGTTCACGCCGAATTCGGACGCAATCTCGTACTTCATTTGGTCCAGAGCGCGTGCTGCACCGTTGACCAGCACTTGGTTCGAGTTGTTGTTCGCCATGTTGTGTGTCACCTCCTTGGGTTGTTGCTTATAGAATGCCTCCTCTGCGTCGCTTCATGCTGTGAGGTTTCTGGAAATCTTGGCTCTTATTGCCCGGCCGGATGGTTGCGGGTGCGCTTGCGCTTGTTCTGACGGGATTCGACATATTTCGATTCAATAAACAACTATTTAGCATGCACCGCATAAAATCATATTGATACGGGGTACGATAGATTAAGACAACGAAGGAAGGCCTCGAACCTTGCGGAATGGGGAATGTTCACATGTTTTACTGCTTGCGGTTTCTGCTGATGTGGGCGATCTGGTGGTATTTCTCGGACAAGAGGCGATGGCGTGAACTGTTGGTGGTGGGGCTGTTTGCCGGATTTTTAGGGTCGGCCAGCGATTCGATCACCGATCATTTTCATTTCTGGGCGTATCAAAAGAGTCATCCACTCGTCTGCCGGCTGTTGGACGATATCGGGATCTATGTGGTGGTCTCCTCACTTTTCATCCAATGGTTGCCTCGAAAGCGTTCGCTGGGCCGCATGATACTCTATTGGCTCGTCTGGACCCTGACCACCGTCTGCATCGAATGGGTTCATCTCTCGCTGGGGTATATGAACCACGGCAACGGTTGGAACTTGGGTTGGTCGTTTCTGTGCGATTGGTTCCTGTTCTGGTTGATCTACAAGTTTCATCAACTGTTCCGCTTGTCCCGTTTGAACGGAACGTAGGATGTTGACCACTGCGAAAAGTGCGTAACGGAAAAAGGGTTGGGACTCTGATCGAGGGTCCCAACCCTTTTTCTTCTATATAAGTAGGCGTACTTATTTCAAGTTCTGCACGTCGTGAAGCGCGGCGATCAGTTCGTCGTTGTGTGCGGCAAGTGCTTTGGTGTCCAGTGCGTCCGCTTCTGCAGCCGCGACGGTCGAAGTCAAAGCCGCGTCGACTTGGTCGTGGAGTTCCGGGGACTTGTCTTGTACCGTTTGCTCATAGCTGGTCCAAGTCTCATCCAGCGCTTGGCCCAACCCCTTCAGTTTGACTTTGTCGCCGGTGGGGATGCTTTGTTCCAGTTCGGCTGTCAGGTTGAGCATGCGGTCGGTGCTCGCTTGGATCGACGGAGCGGGTGAGGATGAGCAGCCGGAGATGACAAGTCCTGCGAGCAGCGTCATGGCAACCAGGCATCTCGTGATTTTCAACATCGGAAGTTCCTCCTTTTCCTTCTGATCAAATCCGAATGACAACACCGCAATCGCGCAATTCCTGCTCGATGCTGTCCGTCTTCCATTCTTTTTTCACATAGCCGAGCGGTGCGCAGACGATCTGCTTCCCGCGATGCTCCTGCTCGCCGTAGCGGTAGTGCATATGTCCGAAGATCACATAGCGCACCTGTTCGTAGCGATCGAGCAGGTCGCCCAAGCGTGCCGAACCCATAAACGGGCGGATCAGGTTCCAGATCTCGCTCCTTGTGGACACGGGTACGAAGTCCGGATACGGGATGAAATGATTCACGAAGATCATCTGCTTGTCCGCGTGCGCTTCGATCTGCCGCTCGAACTTCTGCAACATCAAGTCGCACACCTCTGCATCGGTCATGTCCCAGCGGGCCATCACCGAATCGTTCCAGACACGGTTGCGATCGCCGATGACGTCCTCGACGGAGCGATGCGGTTCGCGAAACGTATAGTCGTACCACCCCATGTCCCCGAGCAACACCCACTCGTCATTTAACACCAGCGGCCGATCGATCAGCGACGTGTGGTGGTCACGCAACCGGTTGTATTCGTGCCAAGAGTCGGTTTCTTTGCTCGTCCTCCAGATCGAGTGGTTGCCGGGGATGTAGGACAGGGGCACACCGGTGCGCTGCTCAATCTCTTCCAAGCAGCGGATACAGCGCTCCGCCCCGCCTGACATGTCTCCGGCGATGATCACGCGATCAGGCGCTACCTCGCGGATATAGGCGGCGATCGCCGGGAGGATCGATTGCTCCACCCGGCGGTCATTGTAGTCGATATGTAAGTCGGATAAGACTAACAAGTTCATCTCACAAGTCCTCCTGCACATAGAAAAAGCACCCCTAGTCTACCACAAAAGCTCCCGGTTAGGTACCGGGAGCCTCTTGATAACCGATGACGACGTCGATCACCGTGCGGCTTAACTGCCGGGCGATCATTTCCAGATACCAAGTCTCCGGCTTACCGTCAGGCGTTGTCACTTTCACTTCGACAAGATAACGGTAGACGTCGTGCGACTGGTCTTCCTCCGAACCCATCGGCGAGACCTTGCCTATATCGACCGGTTCATAGCCTTGACCGAACGCTTGTATCCACTTGGCAAAAGTGGCGGTGGGTTGGGCAACGGCCTGCCCCACAGGCAGCTCGGGATCGTAATAAGTGCGGGCCGCCGCGTTCCAATCGTTGTCCTCCAACGCGCGAACGAACTGCCATCCCTTGCTGGTGATCAGGTTTTGGCGGGCCGTTTCCGCAGCATCCCCCGTCGATTGCCCGCTCGTTCCCTGCACATCGGCCGACGACGTATTCGCCGACTTCTTCTTGGGACGCTTCGGCGGTTTGGCCGTTCGCATCACCTCAAGCGACTGGTAGGTGCTCTGTTCAAGGGAAGGCGGCACGGCGGACGCTTGCTCCGTCGCCACCGCCTGCTCGCCGGTCGTGGCGATCATCAGCGCCAGACAAGCGGCAGCCAGCACACCGACCACGGCGAGGCGCCGTTTGTCTTGCACGAACGGTTTACTGTTGTAGAAATAAGGGCGTGCATTCTTCTTTTGCAACTGCTTGGCGAAAAACGAGAGGATCAGAATCGCCCCGACCAGAAAAGATCCGGCACTCAGCACGATCCACGGGTACTGGCGGATGTAAGAGATGCCGTACGTGATCATCGCCCCCCATTCGCCGCTCTGTGTCAACCAGAAGGTCACTTCCCGCGAACCGGGAGCCCCATCGGCCAACTGGACGATCTCCCCGCCGCCGATGAACACCCGTATCACCGCCAACTGACCGAACAGGAACAGCACTTGTACCATCTCGGTCAGGAAGGCAAACGTCAACTCCGGGCGCAGGTGCGGCATCAGATGGGCGAAGGCGATCCGGCCGTTCGACGCGCCCATCGCCCGCGCGGCGGTGATATACAGCTTCCCGTTAAAATACGTCCCGCGCTCGGCAAACTGGTTGGCGAGCGGGAACAGCCCGAGCAGAACGAGCATGACGAACAGCGGCAGGCTGGTCTGGTCCGGCCCCATCACCTTGCTCAACCCGAACATCATCGGGAAGATAAACAGGAGCGGCGGGACGGCGGTGGTCGCCAACTGCATCGTCGACAACACGCCTCTCCCCCGTCCCGTGGTACCCGCATACAGCCCGATCGGCACCGCGAGCAGAAAGCGGAACAACGTGATCAGCAAGGCGAGCCCGATCGTGTAGCCCGCCCCGTTTAAGAGCAACGACAGCACATCGAAGCCGCGATGATCGGTGCCGAGCCAATAGGTCGCGCTCGGTTCAAACGGAGCGGAAACCGACTTCCAAGCCCCGTCCACGTTCATCGAGACGACCGATTGCTTATCCGCCGCCTCCAACCCATGCGGTTTGATCGTGCTGCCGAACACGGCGACGAAGATGAGCAGCAGGAGCAGAGACCAGGCGAGGCCGTACAAGAACCGCGCTTTTTTCGCTTCGGAACTCATCGCTTAGACCACCTCCTTCGTGGTGACGACAAACAGACGACGCAACGCCGCCAGCAGAAAATGAGCGGCCAACCCGATCACCGCGAGAATCGCGCAAGTGGTCGGCAGTGACGTCACCAGCGTCATTTTCGGATTCAGCGCATAGCCGCCCAGCCCGAAGATGCCGGCCATGATCTCCGCGACCACCAGCGATGTGATGCCCGCCGTCACCACACGAGGCAGGATCGCCAACAGGTCTTCGCGCGTGTTGCGCAGCAGATGGCGCAGGATGACAAACGTGCGGGACAAGCCCTTGGCATAGGCCGTTTTCACATACCCTTCCTCCCACTCTCGCTCCACGGCGATGCGCAGCGTGCCGTAGATCAGCGCCGCCGGCAGCAACGAGATCGCGAGAAACGGGATCAGAAAAGGCGTGCTGTCCCCGAACTGCATGATCAGGATCACGTTGTGCCCCGCCGCTTTCGACACTTGAATCGCCAGCAACTGCAACACCACGACGATGAAAAAATCGGGGAGGCCGAGCAGCACCGTGTGGAACCCGTCAAACACCCGTCCCCACTTCGGTTTCCAGACGGCGAAGAGAGCGAGCAGATAACCGACGAGCACGCCGGTCAACACGGCGGGGATCAGGTAGGACAGCGAGCGTTTGACCATCTCGCCGAGGTGCTTGTCGACCGGATAGATCTGTTGCTCCTCGTACGGGTCGGGCTTGTCATACGACACCCCGCCCAGATCGCCGGACAGATAGCGGTCGAAGGCGTTCCGCACCTCCGCCCAGTATTTGCGGAACGTGAACTCCGGTTTGACCGCGACATACTTGATGCCGAGCACCATCGGGTCTGCCAGAAACGTTTCTTCATACGGCTTCAACTTGCGCGCCGGCACTTCGACAAGGTCGTTGTACTCGCTAATCAGTTTGGCCCCCGGAACGCGGTCGACGATCTCATGGATGTCGCCACCGAACTTGGGATAGACATAGAGCCGATCCGGCTCATGCGTTTCGACCCCCTTGTCCAATTGGCCGACCAAGAAGATAATAGATAGAACAAATACAATCAAAAAGAACCCTTTTAACGTTCGCAGCAGCACGATACGAACCCCCTTCTCTCTACTCTCGCGTGCTTTCTGCCCTTACAGACACAGAAATAGACAGAAATGTTACAACCGTGTAACGCTTTTTGCAAAAAACGGTCTATAGTAAGAGAACGGTTTGTTTCAGGAAAGGAAGTGACGCGCATGAGCCAGTCGCAACAGATCGCCCCGACTTCGATGCAGGAGCGGGTCGTTGAGTTGGATGCGATCCGCGGTTTTGCCATCCTCGGCATCCTGTTGGTCAACATGTCCGCATTTAGCGCCCCGATGTATCAGTACGGGGCGGAGCAAGCCTTCACCGGATTGGACGCTTTTGTTCATCAAGTACTGGAAGCGATCGTCCGGGCGAAGTTTTATACGATGTTTTCCTTCCTCTTCGGCTTGGGCATGGTCTTCTTCCTTGAACGCGCGGAGAAAAAGGGCATCCGGGCCGTCCCTTTGTTTCGGCGGCGGTTGCTGATGCTGCTCGGCTTCGGCTTGGTGCATGCCTATCTGATCTGGTCGGGCGATATCTTGACGGAGTATGCGTTGCTCGGGTTTGTGCTGGTGCTGTTTTACAGGGCCAAGCCGCGTAAGCTTCTGCTCTTTGCGGCGGTCAGTTGGCTGTTGCCGCTTCTGTTCACGTTCACGCCGATCTACTTTTGGGTGCGTACGATCTACATCAAGCTCCATTTCACCCAAGGCTTGTACCCGCACATGTTGTATACGGAAGGGATGCAGGCGTACGGTTCCGGCAGCTATTGGGACATGGTTGTCCAGCGTTTTCACGAACTGCTGATGATGTACGGCGGGTATTACGGCTCGATGCCGACGCTGTTGACGATGTTTCTGCTCGGTGTCTGGGCGGGGAAAAAGCGCATCTTCCACAACCTCGGTCAGCATGTGAAGTTCCTGCGCATCGTCTTGGTCGTCGGGCTGGTCGTGGGCGGCGGTTTGACATTGTTTGAAGTGTTCGGGCCGCAGCCGATGACCGACTCGCAGAACTTTTGGTTCCGGATGTTCTGGTACCGGTTGGCCGATCCCGCCCTGTGCTTCTTCTACATCGCGACGCTCGCCCTGCTGTTGCAAAATCGCGTCTGGCAAACGCGTCTCGCGCCGCTGGCTTTCGTCGGGCGGATGGCGATCTCCAATTACCTGCTCTGCTCGGTGATCTGCACGACGATTTTTTACAACTATGGATTCGGCCTGTTCACCAAAGTCGGCCCGGCCAAAGGGTTGCTGATGACCTTGCTGATCTACACCCTCTTGATGGTGTTTAGCGTATTCTGGCTGAGCAAGTACCGATTCGGCCCGGTCGAGTGGCTATGGCGGACACTGACCTACGGGAAGCGACAGCCGATGCGAATTCAGCCGCGAACGGATGGGAAAAAAGAACCTGCCTCGAACGTGGCGGGGTAACGGATGACAGACGGACGAAGACGAATGGAAAGAGCGACCCCGAATGAGGTCGCTCTTTTTGCTGTGGTTGTGACGCTGCCAAAGACTACGGCTGCTTGACCGCCACCAGTGAAATCCACGGTGCCGGTCGCCCCCAATAGGACTGTTCCACTTCGGAGTCGGTGACGGTAAATCCGGCGCGGGCGAGGGCTTGGAGCAAGTCCTGTTCCTCATACAGTTGGATCAACCGCTCCGCATCGCCGTCCGCCTCGTCGTAGCGGTCCCACATGGCCCCTTGCCCGAGACGGACGGTAAGAAACAGCGCACCGCCGTTGTTGAGGCGGTTGTAGAGGTGGCGCAACACCTCAGCCAACTCTCCCTGCGGCACATGTAGCAAGGTAGCGGCACACCAGATGCCGGCGATCGGCGGCAAGTCGAGAGTGGGAAGCGTCTCGAACGCCCCTGCGACCACCTCATGCCCTTCGGATGCCGCGATGTCCCGCATCGCTTGACTCGGCTCGAGACCGATTGCTCGGTAGCCTCGCTCTTGGAATGAACGAAGGTGCAGACCGGTGCCGCAACCGATGTCAAGAACGGTGGCCCCGGTGGGGAGATACGAGCAGAAGGAAGTGAACCAATGCGCGTAGTCCCGCTTGTCGGTACGTGCAGCTACCTGACTTGAGAATTTATCGTAGTACCGGTTGTTTTTGCGGATGCGAGCTTCGAATAATTCGGTCAAGTTGTTGTCTCCTCTCCATAATTCGCAATTAAACCCGTCGATCAGCTAGCGATCGGGTTCTGATTGGTCACACTACGTTTTCGTAAAAGCGTGCCGACAAACAACACGATCAGCAGCAACAACAGCTCCATGCCGAAATACAGCCCGCCTTGCAACCAAGCGTTGTTGGCGATCGCTTCGGTCGCCGCGTCGCGGTTGCCCGTCTGAGCCGTATAGTAGACTGTGCTGACCACGTTCATCACGATCATCCAAACCATCGTGCCGACCAAGCCGACAAGAAACGCCACCAGTGCGTTACGCGTGTGTTTTGGCTTGTGTTCACTCATCTTCAGCGATTTACAAAC
>DASTWJ010000264.1:0-6238 GCA_035776695.1 Bacilli bacterium | reverse complement strand
TGTACTATAATTAGACTGTTAAACTATACCCGATGAAGGAGGCGACACGATGGAACCTCAACTGTATATCGGGGGGCAAGCGGTCATCGAAGGCGTGATGATGCGTGGCGGTGACAAAGTCGCGGTCGCGGTGCGCAAGCCGGACGGCAGCATCCAAGTCGATGCCAACAAGTCCCGACCGTGGACGCAGAAGTACCCGTGGCTCGGGTTGCCGCTCGTGCGCGGCACGGCGGTGCTGCTCGAATCGATGGTCGTCGGGTACAAGGCGCTGAACAAGTCGGCCAGCGTGTCCGATGCGGAGGAAGAGGAGCCGATCGGCAAGTGGCAGGCGATCGGCACGCTGCTTTTTTCCCTCTTGCTGGGGGTGGGGCTGTTCGTGCTGCTGCCGTTGTATGCGACCGAATGGCTGACAGCCGGGGGTTCCGGCCCTTGGTTCGCCCTGATCGAAGGGGTGCTGCGCTTGAGTTTGTTCGTGCTCTACGTATGGTTGATCTCGCGGATGGAGGACATCCAACGCGTGTTCAAGTACCACGGAGCGGAGCACAAGACGATCAACTGTTACGAAGCGGGTGAGGCCTTGACGGTGGACAATGTGCGTCGTCATACGGTGATTCACAAGCGCTGCGGGACTTCGTTTCTGCTGTTCGTGATGGTGATCGGGATCGTGTTGTTTTCCTTTTTCAGTGCCGACACGATGTCGCATCTGGAGCGGGCGCTGTACCGGCTCCTGTTGTTGCCTGTCGTGGCGGGTTTGTCTTATGAATTGATTCGTTTCTCCGGGAACTCGACCCGCAAGTGGTTGGGGCTTGTGATCTGGCCGGGGCTGTTGATGCAGCGGCTGACCACGCGCGAACCGGAAGATGAGATGCTGGAAGTGGCGATCGAGTCGGTACGGGCGGTGGTGGATCAACCGTCAGGCGACGGCGGACGCTCCGCTTGCAGCGCATAGACGCTTTTCGTTCGACAACGATTTGGAAGATTGGTAGAGAGGGAGAATCGACGATGATTGACCGTTTGCAAGCGATTGAAGATCGGTATAACAAGCTGAACGACATGCTGTGTGACCCGGCTGTGGCCTCCGATCCGGCGAAACTGCGCCAGTATGGCAAGGAGCAGTCCGAGCTGGAGGAGACGGTTACGGTCTTCCGTGAATACAAGGAAGTGACCCAAGGCATCGCCGATGCCAAGGAGATGCTCGAAGAGAAGCTCGATGACGAGATGCGCGATCTTGTTAAAATGGAACTTGCCGAGCTGACCGAGCGCGAAGAGGAATTGGACGACAAGCTCCAGATCCTGCTCCTGCCGAAAGACCCGCTCGATGAGAAAAACGTTATCGTCGAGATCCGCGGCGCGGCGGGCGGGGACGAAGCGGCGCTGTTTGCCCGCGACCTGTTCGAGATGTACACCGCTTATGCGCAGAAGCAGGGCTGGAAGGTCGACGTCATGGACACGTCCTACAACGACGTGGGGGGCTTTCGCGAAGTCGTGTTCCAAGTGATCGGCAAAGGCGCGTACTCCAAGCTGAAGTGGGAGTCGGGCGCACATCGCGTCCAACGCGTGCCGGCGACCGAGACCCAAGGCCGCATCCACACGTCGACCTCGACGGTCGTCGTGTTGCCGGAAGCGGAGGAGATCGAAGTCGAAGTGCATGAGAAAGACCTGCGCATCGATACGTTCTGCTCCTCCGGTCCGGGGGGGCAGTCGGTTAACACCACGCAGTCGGCGGTGCGAATCACGCACATGCCGACCGGCACCGTGGTTTCCTGCCAAGACGAGAAATCGCAGTCGATGAACAAGGACAAGGCGATGAAAGTCCTGCGCGCGCGTCTGTTTGAGATCGAGATGCGTCGCCAGCAGGAGGAATCGTCGGCCGCTCGTAAGTCGCAGATCGGCACCGGCGACCGCTCCGAGCGGATTCGCACGTACAACTTCCCGCAATCCCGCGTCACCGATCATCGCATCGGTCTGACCCTGCACAAGCTCGACTATGTGCTGGCGGGCGAGTTGGAAGAAGTGATCACCGCGCTGAACAACCATGAGCGGATGGAAGCGCTGAAGGCGCAAAGTGAAGACGAATAATCGCTTCTCGCAAGGCGAGAGCATACGGGAAGTCCTGTTGCGGACTTCCCGTTTCTTTGAAGAGCGGCAGGTGCGGGCGGCGCGGTTCAACGCGGAAGTGTTGGTGCAGCATGTGCTCGGGTGGAACAAGACCGAGCTGTTGCTGGGCTGGAATCAGCCGTTTCCCGGCGACAAGTTGGACGAGTTCGCGGCGTTGGTCGAGCGGCGCGGCGAGCAGGAGCCGCTGCAGTATCTGACAGGTGTGCAGGAGTTTTACGGGCGCGAGTTTCAGGTGTCCCCCGCCGTGCTGATTCCCCGTCCGGAGACGGAACTGTTGGTCGAGGAGGTGCTGCGGCAACGGCCGCTTTTTCCGGAGGGGCCGTTGATCGTGGACATCGGGACGGGCAGCGGGGCGATCGCCGTGACGCTGGCGTGCGAGTGGCCCGAGGCGCGGGTGGTCGCCGTCGACCTGTCGCCGGATGCGCTGGCGATGGCGCGACAGAATGCGGAGCGGCTGGGCGTGGCGGAGCGGGTTGAGTTTTGGCAAGGGGACTTGGTGACGCCGTTGTTGGAGCACGGGTTGCGGCCGGAGATCGTCGTGTCGAACCCGCCGTATATTCCGAGCGCCGACTGTGAGGAGCTCGATGTGGAAGTACGCGAACATGAGCCGCGCCTCGCGCTGGATGGCGGGGAGGACGGGTTGTATCCTTATCGCGTGATCTGCGCCGCTCTGCCGCAGATCTGGCCGGAGCAAGGGCCGGCGTATGTGGCGTATGAGGTCGGGATTCATCAGGATCGCGATGTGGAGGCGTTGATTCGTCAAGTGGCTCCGTCTGCCGAGACAGGCATCCGGCCTGATTTGCAAGGGATCGGGCGGGTGATCTGGGGGCGGCGCGGTGGCGCGAAGGAATAACAGGAAGAGAGAGTTCCTCCGAGAAATCGGAGGGGCTCTTTTTATTGCAACAAGCCCGATACAGACAAACTCTCGTATTTTTTTGCTAGATTTTTTCTCCAAGAGGTATAAACCCCCTCACTCGCTGACCATACTTCTATCATAAGCGGTTTGAGAGAGTACGAGGGGGAATTCGAGATGAAAAACGAGATCAAGCAACTGGTACTGGGCGCTGTCGTGATCGCATCGATCTTCAACATGGGGATGGCCAAGCCCCAGCAACAACCGACCGACATCACGGCGGTGACGGAAGCGGCGGACGCGGAAGTCGTGCCGCTCCCGGCGAACGTGGCGACGGAAGTGGAAGCGGCGAAGGAGACGGGCATCATCCCGCAAGACGCGGTGCGCCTGCGCATCATCGCCAACTCCGACTCGGACGCCGACCAACTCCTGAAGCGTCAAGTCCGCGACGAGATCATCGACGCGGTGGCGCTGGAAGTGCGCGGCATCGACAACCCGGATGACGCGCGCACCGTGATCGAAGCGGGGGTGCCGAAGTTCAACGAGATCGCCAAGCAAGTGCTCGCGGACAAAGGCTCCGACTACGCGGTGACCACCGACTTCGGTCTCGTCCCGTTCCCGACCAAGCTCTACGGCAACAAAGTCTACCCGGCCGGCGACTACGAAGCGTTGCGCATCCGCATCGGCGAAGCGAAAGGCCAGAACTGGTGGTGCGTGCTGTTCCCGCCGCTGTGCTTTGTAGACAAGACCAATGGCGACGCGGTGCCGAAAATGATGGACGAGAAGAAGCCCGCCCCGATCACCACCGTCTCGGTGAAAAACGAGCAAGGCGAGGACGAAGAAGTCCAAGTCCGCTCCGCTCTGTTCGACAAACTCTCGTCTCTCTGGGACAGCGTGACGTCCTTCTTCGCATAACGAGCCGCAACTTGCGCGACGTGACGCTCACTCAAAGCGCCAACACGGGCTCAAGCGACAGACCGCCTAAGCACCGCCCCTTTTTCTCACATCTCGACCTTCTCTCGCATAAACTAACGAAAATAAACCCGTTGCCTGTGAGACATTGAACTCCGGGCAGCGGGTTTTCCCTTTGCTTTTTTCCACAAAGAGTCCACAAAATCTAGCATATCCCCACCCTCCCCTTCATAGAAATAGAAACAACTCACAATGAAACGGGAGGTTTTCCACAATGTCCATCCTGATCCGTCGCGCCGAAGCGCAAGACATCCCCACCATCGAAGCCCTGCTCCAAGGCGCGAACGTCAACGCCGGCGGCATCGCCGAGAACTATTCGCACTTCCTGCTGGTCGAAGCGGAACAGATCACCGGCGACACGATGGCAAAAGAAGCCGTGGGCACCGTCGGCCTCGAAGTCTACGAAGGACGCTACGGCGTGATGCGCTCGCTCGTGATGAAAAACGACTCCTGGAACGCCCGGATCGGCCTCGAACTGATCCGCCTGTTTCTCGCCTACGCGGAGACGACGGAGATCGAAGAACTGTACTTGCTCACGAAATCCACAGCCGCTTTCTTTATCCACATGGGGTTTTCCACAGCCGACCGCAAGAGCATCCCGACGTCCGTAGCCCAGTCCCCGCACTTCTCGGCGTATGCGGACGAAAACGTGACGGTCATGGTCAAGCGCTTGACTTCCACAAGTTATCCACAAGCGGGTGTGGATAGTGTGAGTAACTAGGAACGCCTGTTCGAATCCTGTCGAGACCTGTTGTTTTCCTCGCCATTTGGTATACTACAGAGACGAAGCAGAAAATTTTGGGCGGGGTACAGACCATATGGAAACGAAAACTTTTCGCACGACAGAAGCTGAGATTCGACAAGCGGCGGCGTTGCTCCAAGCGGGGGACACCGTCGCTTTTCCCACGGAGACGGTGTACGGGTTGGGGGCCAACGCGCTCGACCCACAGGCTGTGGACAAGATCTTTCAAGCCAAAGGAAGACCTTCCGACAATCCGCTGATCGTCCACATCGCCCACCGCGAGAGTGTGGACAAGTTGGTGCGCGGTCCGTTGCCGGATGCGGCGGTCGCGTGCATGGATCGGTTTTGGCCGGGGCCGTTGACGCTGGTGTTGCCCTGTTCCGATCGGATTCCTTCCAATGTAACGGCAGGGCTCGATACGGTCGGGATTCGCATGCCCGACCATGAGACGGCGCTGGCGTTGATCGACGCGGCGGGGGTGCCGTTGGCCGCCCCGAGCGCGAACCGCTCCGGCCGCCCCAGTCCGACGACGGCAGCGCATGTGCTCGAAGACCTTTCGGGCAAGATCGCCGGTGTCGTCGATGGCGGCGCAGCGGGCGTCGGGGTGGAGTCGACGGTGCTCGACCTCTCCGGCGAGGTGCCGCTGATCTTGCGTCCGGGCGGTGTGACGCAGGAGATGATAAAGGAAGTTTTGCCGCGTGTCGAATTCGACCCGGCGCTGTTGACGGGAAGCGGCAAACCGAAGTCGCCAGGTGTCAAATACACCCACTACGCCCCGCGCGGCGAGATGTACGTTGTCGAAGGACCGAACAGCGAACGCGTGATCCGGCAACTGGTCGACAACGCCCGCAAAGAAGGTCGGAAAACGGGGGTACTAACCACTTCCGAGCGCGTATATGCATATGATGCGGATGCGGTGGTGCCTGTTGGCACGCGGGAGAACCTGCCGAGTGTGGCCGCCGGTCTCTATGACGCGATCCGCCGCTTCGATCACCTGGGCGCCGAGGTGATCTTCGCGGAGAGCTTCCCCGAGACGGGCGTGGGCGTCGCGATCATGAACCGGCTGCGCAAAGCGGCGGGACAGCGGGTGATACGCGCCGATTGAGGGAGCTAGTCCCCCCTCTCGGCGGCAAGTTGTCAGACTTTCGCCAAAAATGGGCGTGGAAATGACTTCATCTTTGCTGGGTGGATTGTGTATAATGGAAATAGACAACAATCCTTACAACGGCTGAGTTCCGGGCAGGCTCCCGGAAACGGAGGACCCACTTTTTACGGGGTGAATTTGGCAGGGCCGGCGGCAGGGCAGGGCCGCTTGGCGTGCGAATAGGGTGTACATCGATAACTCTCGCCACCCGAACCCGACAGCTAACTTCGTAAGCCGATGCGAGAGAGGTCCGCGACCTCTTCTTGTTGTCCAATCGATTTGGATTCGGGAGAGTGACAGAAATGAATCGTTGTCTGATCGTTTCTCTGGATGAAGCGGCCGTGCCGTTTATGGACACGGTTCGCACGTTAGGTTTGGCATGTGCGTACTTGGATTTCTGCAAGCGCAC
>DASTWJ010000263.1:0-26302 GCA_035776695.1 Bacilli bacterium | reverse complement strand
CGTGGACACTGCTCTTGTCCTACAAAAAACGGGTCACCGGCCTGCTGATCGTCAACGTGATCGTCTCGTTGCTGCTGCTCGGCGACCTGCTGTATTTCCGCTTTTTCAAAAGCGTGCTCAACATCCCCGTGATGATGCAGGCCGGACAGGTCGAAGGCGTGGCCGACTCGGTGTTCTCGCTGTTCCGTCCGGGCGATGTGCTCTTGATTCTCGACTTCATCCTGCTCGTGCCCTACCTCAGATGGCGCAAGCGTCGCCGCAACACGCAGCAACTGCCGAAGCTCCCGATCAAGGTCAAGGTCGCCGGGTTCCTCACGGTGTTCCTCGTGGCCCTGGTCACGCTCGGCTTGATGACCCAGCAGATGGTCAACGCCGCGGGTCAGAAGGCGGTCACCAACATGTACACCAACACCCGCCTGCTCAACTCGGTCGGCATCCTGAATTACCACGTGCTCGACTTCGTCTCGACGGTCAAAGGTCACCAGTACGCCAAGGAAGTCTGGACCGATCAGACCAACCAAGAGGCGCAGGAGATCCGCTCGTGGATGGACGTCCATCGCCAAGCGACGCCCAACAAGTACCAAGGGATCGCCAAGGGCAAAAATGTGATCATCATCCAACTCGAAGCGATGCAAAACTTCCTCGTCAACCGCCAAGTGAACGGGCAGGAAGTCACGCCGAACATGAACAAGCTGATCGGCGAATCGCTTTACTTTGACAACTATTTCCCGCAGATCGGCCAAGGCAACACGTCCGATGCGGAGTTTATGTCGCTCAACTCGCTCTACCCGACGCCGGCCGGTTCGGTCTACGTGTTGGCGGGCGACAAGAAATACCAGTCGCTGCCGTGGGCGTTGAAGGAAGATGCAGGCTATCAGTCCACGTACGCGTTTCACACCTATGAGCCGGTGTTCTGGAACCGCGCCAACGCCTACATCTCGGAAGGGTTCGACCGCTTCTTCTCGAAGGACGATTTCCCGCAGCAGGACATCATCGGGATGGCCGCTTCGGATGCGGAGCTGTACGACAAGATGCTCCAAGAACTGAAGCAAGCGCCCCAGCCCAACATGTCGCTGGCCGTCACGTTGTCGGGTCACCATCCGTACAAGATTCCGGATGACAAGAAGGGATTGAACATCCCGGAAGGCGCGTACAGCGAGATTTTTACCAACTACCTGCAATGCCAGCATTACGCGGACGAGCAGCTCGGTCTGTTCATCGACAAGTTGAAGCGGGAAGGTCTTCTCGATGACACCCTGCTGGTGTTCTACGGTGACCACTTCGGCTCCGGCTTTACCGATGAGGACTTGGCGAAGTTCAACGGCCTGACGTTGCCTTTGTCCAAGCTTCAGCAAAAAGAGCTGTTCACCGTGCCGCTCTTCATCCGCTTGCCGCAAGGGCAGCCGGCGGGGGTGCAACACATCTCCGGCGGGCAGATGGACCTCTACCCGACGCTGATCAACCTGCTCGGGTTGGATAAGCAGAAGCTCTTCTACATGGGGCAGGATCTGTTGAATGCCCAAGACGGCTACTCCGTGTTCCGCTTCTACTTCGGGGAAGGCTCGTTTGCGACGGATGAGCTGTTCTATCTGGCGAGCGGGGACGGGGAGTTTGCGAACGGCACCTGCTACAGCCGCGCCTCCGGTGAGCCGGTCGAGACGACCGCATGTACCGCAGGGTACAACGAGGCGAAAAAGGTGCTGGAGATGTCCGACTTGATTCGCAATACGGACGGATTGCCGTATTTGACGGAGATGAAGCATTAACGGTACGAACAGAAGCGATTTTGCTAAAAAGCGCCGTTTCCCATCACTGGGAGACGGCGCTTTCTTTTGTTTGCGAACGGTGTTTGAGCAGGGGCGAGACGAGGAGGGCGAAGATGCCTGCGACGAGCATCAACAGGGCGGCTCCGAGGTAGTCGTGGACGACGCTGTAGCGCACGCCGACGAAGCCGCTGCCGAGCGAGCCGAACAGGATCGCGCCGTAGACGAACGCTTCCGTCGATCCGGCGACACGGCCCATATGCGAGGGCGGGCTTTGCGTTTGGAGCAGGTAGCCGTAACAGACGCCCATCACGGTGATCGCGCCGCCCATCAGGAACCAGATCGGCAGCCACGTAGCGGCGGTGACGGGAAGATGCCCGAATCCGCCGAGGGCGAGCAGGAGCAAGAGGGCGCCTAATGCGGTCGCGGCGATAAACAGCATGATAAACGGGTTGCGCGAGTTGACCAACTTCGTCGCGAAAAGGGCAACTAAGAAACTGCCGAGACCCAAGATGCTGTTGAAGTAGGCGAACCACTCACCGGGGTAGCCCACGACCCTGATGATCTGCGCCGACTGTGTCTCAAACGCGTACATCGCCACGCATTGTAGGAAAAAGTACACGTTGATCGCGAGAAGGACTTTGCTCCGCAGAATCACTTGCCAGCCCTCAAGGAACTCAGTGAGGAAAGAGGGATGCTTCGAGCGAGAGACAGTCTCGGCAGGCGCACCGTTTGCCGCCTCGTTCTCATCAGTTCCGTCTGCCTTATTGAAAGCCGCGGAAGTTGCAGAAGGCTTGCTCACCAACTCCCCTTTTGGCAAAAGAAACAGCAGAGAAGCGGACAGCGCATAGATACACGCATTCAGCAAAAAAAGTTCGTGATACGACAACACGACCAGCAACAGCGCCCCCAGCGACGGCCCGATCACCTTCGCCAAGTTGGCGGAGGAGAAGCTGAGCGAGTTGGCCGGCAGCAGCAACGCTTCGGGCACGGTCAGGCGAATGGCGCTTTGCTTCGCGGAGTTGAAAAGGGTGGACAGCGTGCCTTTTACAAAAAGCAGTCCGAGCAAGGGCCACAGGCTGTCGGCAAAGAACATCGCGATCATCAGCAGACAGCGCAGGATGTCGCAACTGAGCAAGGCAAGGCGCTTGTCCACGCGATCGGCCAGCACGCCGAGCACCGACCCGAACAGCAGAAACGGCAGGGTCAGCGCGATCAGAAAATAAGCCTGCCCCATCGGGCCTTCCTGCCAGACGAACGTGATCAACTGCCCGTAGGCGAAAAATTCGATCCAGTTGCCAAGGTCGGACAACACCTGACCGGAGAACAGCAGCCGGAATGAACGGAGTTTCAACGGAGCGAGCAGGGATGGTGAAGCGGAGGGCGATGCGGGAGAAGCGGACATCAGGCAAAACCTCCTTGGCAAAAAATAGTCTTGCTACCGCCAATTTTACTACAAGTCGAGAAAGTGCGGGAACCGCATACGTTGCCTCTATTTCGCGCACCGTACATAGTGCTATAATTTAGCAGCAGTACCGCGATAAGCAATAGCAAGCAACAACAAGCAACCAGAATCACACAGCACGAAAGAAAGGCACAGGTGATGACATAGATGATGTCGCAGGCACAATGGCAAACGGTGTATACCCTCACCGCCTTGCTGGACGAGGAAGAGGTCGATTATTCGCTGATCGAGGAGGCCGCGCTGTTGGCGCAGGGCGTCGAAATCGCGGAAGAGGCGGAGGTTGACGTGCTGATCCAGTGGGATTTGTTTCAGGAGATGCACGAGCGGTTACGGGCATACGGAGCGGGGGAGATCGTGCGGGGCAAGAGTTGGGATCGCTTCGCCTGCACGATCGACGGCGTGGCGGTGAACGTCCATTGCAACTACAACACGGTGGTCGCCGCCGACCCGTACCGCGTGGCGATCGAGGTGGACGACAAGACGCTCTGGGCGAAGTCGCTGCACTACTACCTGCGCCACCTCGCGCACGAAGACCCGCGCTGGCACGCGGTGAAGTCCTACCTGCGCACCTTGCAGGAGCAAAACGCCAAGCTGAACGAAGTGGCGTGGAACCAAGAGGCGTACGAAGCGTGGCTTCACCGCTTCGGAACTCCGATCGAACAGGCGGCGCGAATCTCCAAGAACCCGGAAGGACGCTTGGTGCCGTTTGGCTCCTACCTCGGCGACTTGGACGGCAAGAAGGCGATCAACCTGCTCGGCTCTCACGGCGGCAAAGGCGTTGCGATGTCCCTGCTCGGCGCGACGGTGACGGTGGTGGACATCTCGCATGAGAACGCCCGCTATGCGATGGAAGTGGCGGAGGCGGCGGCCGTGTCGATGCGCTACGTGGTGTCCGACGTGTTGCATCTGCCGGACGAAGAGTTGACGGGCGACTATGACTTGGTGCTGATGGAGCTAGGCATCCTGCATTATTTCGTCGATCTCGAACCGTTGATGACGGTGGTCACGCAGTTGTTGCGCACAGGCGGTCGCTTCGTGCTCCACGACTTCCACCCGATCTCCACGAAGCTGATCACGTCGAAAGGCAAGAAGCACAAGGTGGTCGGGAACTACTTCAACCAGAAGATCGAGGAGACCACCGTCGCTTTTTCCAAACATCTGGCGGCAAAGAAGCAAGAGACGCTGAAGAAGACCTACCAGCGCAAATGGACGCTCGCCGAAGTGGTCACCGCCTGCGCCGAAGCCGGTCTGTTCCTGCGCGTCCTGTCCGAGGAGCCGAACACGAAAGCGGACGACCGCGGCTTGCCGAAGACCTTCACCCTCGTCGCGGAAAAAGTGTAGGTGGGAAGGGGGCTTGTCGTCGGTCGCCAAGTTCGCTATCCTAAAGGGGACAACCGCATCCGTCGCAAGAGGTGCCCTCACTCGTGAGGGAGAATAGGGAAGTCAAACACGCGGGCCCGCCACTGTATCCGGGGACCTGCCGTCAGCCACCGGTTCGAGGAGCTGGGAAGGCTGTGGCGCAGAGGGATGATCCGGGAGCCAGGAGACCTGCCTGTTGCGAGACGTTTTTCTTGGGACTGGACCAACCAAGCTTTCTTTGAGCTTGGTTTTTTTGCGTTGTCCAAGCGGGTCGTTTGGAGCGGCACGACTTCATTTCGCGGAGAGGATGAAAAGAGGATGTGGCACGTAACGGGATTGGATGAACAGGTGATGAAGGCGGCGCGCGAACGTTGGGACCGGTTGACGAAGCCCCTCGGTGCGCTGGGACAGGTGGAGGAGATCGGCATCCGCTTGGCGGGGATTCAGGGCACGGTGTTCCCGTCCACCCTGCGCAAGGCGGTCGTCGTGATGTGCGGCGATCACGGCGTGGTCGCCGAAGGGGTCAGCGCGTTTCCGCAAGCGGTGACCGGGCTGATGATGCATAACTTCACCCGTGGCGGCGCCGCGATCAACGTGTTGGCGCGGCAGATGGGCGCACAGGTGCATGTCGTCGACGTCGGAAGCTGCGTCGAGGAGGAACTGCAAGGCGTCCACCTGCGCAAGGTCAGACGCGGCACGGCCAACATGGCACAAGGTCCGGCGATGACGCGGGAAGAGGCGATGCAAGCGATCGAAGTCGGGCGCGAGAAGGCGGCGCAGTTGCAGGCGGACGGCGTGCAGGTGGTCGCCCTCGGCGAAATGGGGATCGGCAACACCACCCCGAGCGCGGCGGTGACGGCCGTGTTGACGGGTCGCTCCTTGGAGCAACTTGTAGGGCGCGGCACGGGGATCAAGGAAGAAGCGGTGCGGCACAAGTTGGCTGTGATCGCACAAGCCATCGCCGTCAACCACCCCCAAGCCGCCGACCCGCTCGACGTGCTGACCAAGGTCGGCGGCTTGGAGATCGCCGGGCTGGTCGGCGTGGTGCTCGGGGCGGCGCAACGGCGGCTGGCGGTGGTCGTCGACGGCGTGATCGCCGGAGCGGCGGCGCTGGTGGCACAGCGGATGGTGCCGGGGGCGGGGGCGTATCTGTTTGCGTCGCATCTGTCCCAAGAGCCGGCTCATGCCGTGATCTTGCAGGAGTTGGGGCTGCAACCGTTGCTTCACCTCGACATGAGGTTGGGAGAAGGCACCGGTGCGGTGCTTACGTTTCCGTTGTTGGACGCGGCGACCCGATTGGTGCGGGAGATGGCGACGTTTGCCGATCTCGGGTTGTAAGTGGGATTCGGGAATTTGGGAAAAAGTGTCTTGGCAAGGTCACCTTTTTTCTATATACTTCAAGTCAGCAAGTGTGACAATTGCATATCGCAAGCCATCAGGTGCTCGCAAGAGCTTAATAGGGAAGCCGGTGCAAGTCCGGCACGGTCCCGCCACTGTGAATGGGTAGCGACCTTGAGCAAGCCACTGTTTTTGTGAAAATGGGAAGGCCGAGGAAGCGTTTGAGCCATGAGTCAGGAGACCTGCCTGTTGGGTATGCCATCACTTTCTACGCGGATATAGAGGGTATGGGCAGATCGTGTTTTCTTTTGTCGTGTGCGTTTTATGGTGGAAAACAGATGCGCCTTCCTTTCGTAGGAGGGCGCTTTTTTTATTGCCTGTGTGGCGGTTTCGCGGTTTGGTTGTGAGTGGTGAGGAGGTTGTGTGCAGATGCAGGTGGAGAGATACGGACATGGCGGCGACGTGTGGACGGCGGCGGAGCAGTTCGGGGTGGCGCGGGAGGCGTTGCTCGATGTCAGCGCCAACATCAACCCGCTGGGACCGCCGGAGTCGGTGGTGGCGGCGTTGCAAGAGAGTTTGGTGGCCGGAATCGCGGCGTACCCCGACCCGTTGGGGCGCGAGTTGAAAGCGGTGCTGGTTGAAAAAGTGGCGGTTGCGAGCGAGCAGATCGTGCTCGGCAACGGTGCGGCGGAAGTGCTGTACGGCGTGATGCGAGCGTTGCGACCGCGACGAGTCGGCGTGATGCAGCCCTGTTTCTCGGAGTACGCGGCGGCGGCCGAGGGGGTCGGAGCCGAGGTGGTGGCGGTCTTTGCACGAGAGGACGCGGATTATCTGCCTGCGCGTGGGGACTTGCTGGCCGTCTGTGCAAAAGTGGAGCTGTTCATCGTCGGGCATCCGAACAACCCGAATGGGCGGTTCTTGCCGTTGGCCTGGTTGGAGGAGATGGCGAAGGTGTTGGCGGCGCGTGGCGGCTCCCTGCTGGTGGATGAGGCGTTTTTGGACTTTGTCCCGAGGGCGCCGAGTTTGTTGACGCGCGTACGAGCGGGCGAGTTGCCGTCTGTGGTGCTGTTGCGGTCGCTGACCAAGTTCTATGCGATTCCGGGGTTGCGACTGGGGTATGCGGTCTGTGCCGCGGAGCTGGCAAGGCGCATCGAGCGGGAGTTGCCGCCGTGGCGGGTCAACGCGTTGGCGTTGGTGGCCGGTGTGGTCGGGTTGCGCGATGAGCAGTTTGCCGAACGGACGATTGCGTGGCTGGAGCGGGAGCGACCGTTCTTGCGCGACGGGTTGGCGCGGTTGCCGGGGGTGACGGTGTATGGGGGCGAGGTCAACTACGTGCTGTTTCGCAGTGAAAATGTGGCGTTGCAAGCCGACTTGGGACGGCGTGGAATCTTGATTCGCAGTTGTGCCGAGTACCCCGGTCTGGGGGAAGGCTTCTACCGCGTGGCCGTGTGGTTCAGGCAGGAAAATGAACGGCTGCTACGCGAGATGGAACGCGTGCTGACAGCGGAAAGGGGGAAGGCGGGATGTCCTACGTCTTGGTGACAGGCGGCGTTCGATCCGGGAAAAGCCGCTATGCCGAGCGACTGGCGGGTGAGGAGCGGCGCGTGCTGTATGTCGCGACAGGGGTCGCTTCCGATGGCGAGATGAGCGAGAGGATTCGCCTGCATCAAGAAAGGCGACCTGCTAAATGGGGGTTGTTGGAAGTGGGGGAGGATCAGTTGGTGGAGCGATTGCGGCAGTCTGTTGAGTGGAAGAGGCAAAAGACAGATGGCGTGAACGCAAGTCAGCTTGTTGCTTCAACCGAGCACGCTTTCGCATACGAAGTCCTGCTGATCGACTGCCTATCCGCATGGCTTAGCACTCTGCTGATCCACCTCCCCGAATCAGAGTGGCGTTCCTTGGCGACCAAGCAACGGGTGCTCGCTGAAGCGGAAAGCTTAGCCGACTGGTTGCAAAAAACGCCGTTGCAAGCGGTCGTAGTGACCACGGAAACAGGTCTTGGTGGCGTGGCGATGTCGCCGCTAGGGCGGGCGTTTCAGGACTTGCTCGGGGAGGTCAATCAGATTCTGGCGCATCAGGCGGCGGATGTGTTCCTCGTGGTTGCGGGGCGGGCCTTGCGGTTGCCGGAGGAGGGGGTGGGGCTGTGAAGGGTACTTACCTAGACCCCTTTTGGTACGCGTTGTCTTTTCTGACCCGCTTTCCTGCTCCCAGCCGCGACTTGTCAGACGAGGCGTGGAAGAAGAGCACGTCGTGGTATCCGTTTGTCGGATTGCTTCTTGGTGGCGCTTTGGTAGGGGTGGCGTGGACGATTTCCCTTTTGGCCCCGCCCCTGTTGGTGGCTGTGCTCGTGGTGACCGCGTGGGTGGTGCTTACGGGCGGCTTGCATCTGGACGGATGGATGGATACGGCGGACGGGTTCGGGTCGCACCGCCCTCGCGAGCGGGTGTTGGAGATCATGAAAGACAGCCGGGTGGGCGCGATGGGGGTGTTGGCGGCGTTGCTGTTGCTGGGCAATAAAGTTGCCGCGCTTGCCGCTGTGGACGGAGAGCGGCAATTGGCGTGCCTGTTGCTCGCCCCGGTTCTCGGGCGTGCGGCGATGCTCGTGGCGCTGGCGTATCTGCCGAGCGCGAGGGCGGACGGATTGGGTCAATCCTTGCGCTCGGCGGGTAAGCGAGTGAATGTGTGGGCTTGGGGCGTAACCGTTCTCGTCCTCTTGTTCGCAGGCTTTTGGCTGAGCGACTCCCTGATCCCGGCCCTGCTTCTCGCCGCCTTATTCGCTTGGCTCCTGCTCCGCACCTCCCTGCGCAAGATCGGCGGCTGCACGGGCGATGTCTACGGGGCACTCTGCGAAGGCGTGGAAGCGGCCGTCCTGCTGGGGGTGGCGCTGTCATGAAGCTCTACCTCGTACGCCACGGCGAAACGGACGGGAACCGCGAGCGGCGGTACATCGGGCGCACGGACTGTCCGCTCAATGACGCGGGTCGAGCCCAAGCGACCGAGTTGGGGGCGAAGCTCTCGAGCACGCCGTTCCACGCCGTTATTTCCAGCCCGATGCAACGGACGCGAGAGACGGCGGAGTTGATTCTTGCAGGGACGGCGCACAGCACCGAGGCCGAACATCGTCCGCCGCGTGTCCCGATGCAAACGGACGACCGCCTTGCTGAACTGCACTTTGGCACCTGGGAAGGTCTGACCTTTGAAGAGGTGGCGCGACAAGATCGGGAGCGCATCTATGCGTGGTATGACGACCCGTGGGATTTGGCTCCACCGGAGGGGGAGAGTCTGCAAGCGATGGACGCACGCTTGACCGAATGGGTGGAGGAGACGTTGTGCTGTAGGAATCGTCAACTGCCCCCCAACCTCCTGCTCGTCTCGCATGGCGGCCCGCTCCGGTGGTTGCTGGCGAAGTACCTGTACCGTGACACGACCGAATTTGCCCGCATCGCCTTGTCGCCCGGACAGCTTGTGGTCTGTACGGTGAGTGACAACGGCACGCGTTGGAAGCTGGAAAAAGGAGCGATCTCACAGCGATGAAAGCGATCATGATTCAAGGCACCTCCTCCGACGCAGGCAAAAGCCTGCTCTGCACCGGACTCTGCCGCCTGCTCAAAAACCGCGGCTACCGCGTCGCCCCCTTCAAATCGCAAAACATGTCCCTCAACTCCTACATCACCCGCGACGGCGCGGAGATCGGACGCGCCCAAGGGGTGCAAGCGGAGGCGTGCGGCGTGGAGGCGACGTCCGACATGAACCCGATTCTCTTAAAGCCGAAAGGGGATCGCCAGTCCGAGATCGTCCTGCACGGCAAGCATTACCGCGACATGGACACGTATCGGGAGGGGCGGGATTTCGTGCCTTTTGCCATGGAGCAGATCGGCGCGGCGATCGACCGTCTGAGAGCCGCCGGGTACGAACTGCTCGTGGTCGAAGGGGCGGGCAGTCCCGTCGAAGTCAACCTGAAAGCTCGCGATATCACCAACATGCGCGTGGCCGAGCGGCTCGACTGCCCCGTCCTGCTGGTCGCCGACATTGAGCGCGGCGGCGTGTTCGCCCAGATCGTCGGCACGCTGGAGCTGCTGTCGCCGGAAGAACGAGCGCGGGTCAAAGGGCTCGTGATCAACAAGTTTCGCGGCGACTTGGCGCTGTTTGCCGACGGCGTGGCCTTCTTGGAGGAAAAAACGGGCGTGCCCGTGCTCGGCGTCATCCCGCATCTGGAGCATGAGATCGACCCGGAGGATTCTCTCGCCCTGTCCGCCTTGCGGTTGAAGCCGATCGCGCAGGACGCGGGAGGGAGGGGTTGGCAAGGAGAGGTGCTGCACGTCGCGGTGATCCAATACCCGCGCCTCTCCAATTTTACCGACGCGATTCCGTTGCAGGACGAGCCGGGGGTGCAAGTGCGCTACGTCACCTCGCCCGCCGAACTGGGGCAACCCGACTTGATTCTGCTGCCGGGGAGCAAAAACACGATGCAAGACCTGCTCTGGCTGGAACGCCAAGGGCTCGTCGACGCAATCAGGGACCGCTACGCCCGAGGCAGCGATCTCGTCGGCATCTGCGGCGGGTTTCAGATGCTCGGGGAGCGGCTGTTCGATCCCTGCCGCGTCGAGTCGGATCTGCCGGAGCGCAGAGGCTTGGGGCTGCTGCCTGTGGAGACCACGTTTGCCGTGGAAAAAAGGACGATCCGCAACAGAGGGCATCTCCTCCTGCCGGCTTTTGCCGCACAGGAAGTGGAAGGGTACGAGATCCACCTCGGTCGCACGGAGCGCAAAGGAGCCGCGCCGTTCCTGCGCTTTCAAGACGGCGAGGCGGACGGAGCGGTGTCGCCGGATGGGCGCGTGTTCGGCACGTACCTGCACGGGCTGTTCCAGAATCGGAGCTTCACGAGAGCGTTCTTCAACCAACTGCGTGTGAAAAAAGGAGCCGTGCCGCTCCCGCCCGAGGTGCTCTCCGAGGGGGAGCGGCGGGAGAGAAGTTACCAGCGGTTGGCTGCGCATTTGGAGGAGCATCTGGATGTGGAGCGTTTGTTGGGATTGATCGAGGAACAGGGCTAAGGGAATGAACAAGAGACCATACCGGTTGCGGTTGCAGTTGGGATTGCAGTTACGTTGTAGCAGACATTTTTGACTGAAAGGAGGCGCTGTCACATGTCCGCACCCGATTTTGCCACACATCAGCTTTTCCAAAATGCGTTGCTCGTTACTGGCCCGCGCCCGTTTCGGATTCTGAGCAGTTCCCTTCACGGAGGCGGTTGGCAGACGAAGCGGCACTTGCTCAATCTGCAGGTCCCGCACGGCTACATCTGCGACGATCCGTTGCAAGACGTGGCGGCTCGCATCGACGAGTTGGGCCTGCCGCGAGCGGACACCGCCGCGATGATGACGGCTGCCGATGTGGAGGATTTCGTGGAGGGGTACGCGTCGGGCGATCAGTTCGCGTTGAAAAGCTATATCACCGCCGGCATCTCCAACGCCGCCCGCGCCGGACAGTGCGGTCCAACCTACCCGGGCTACCGTGCGGGGACGATCAACGCGATCCTCGTGCTCGATGCGCGGTTGACTCCGGCGGCGATGGTCAACGCGATCATCACGATCACGGAGGCGAAAGCGGCGGCGTTGCAGGAACTCGCCATCCGCGACGCGCAAGGCCGTCTCGCCACCGGCACCACCACCGACTCGATCCTGCTCGCCTGCACGCAGAGCGAAAGGTACCGCGGCGTGCATCATTACGCGGGAGTGGCGACGGAGATCGGCTGTGCCATCGGGCAGACCGTGTATGAAACTCTGCTTGCCGGTCTGCGCGGGCAACGGGGGAAGGGGGCGATCTATGGTGGGTGACGCGTTCTGGCACGGTGGGTTCGAGCCGATCGGCTTGAGCAGTTTGGATCGCTTGGGTAGCTTGGGAGGGCTGTTACTTCCTCTAGCGTATCTACTAGACCTACTCATCGGCGACCCGCGAGGCATCCCGCATCCGGTCATCCTCATGGGCAAAGTCGTCAGCCGCCTCGACCGTCTCGTCGGTAAAAAGCGACTCTCCAAATGGCCCGAGCGCCTAAAAGGGCTTCTTTTCCCCCTCGTGCTCGTCGGCGGGGTCTACTGCCTGACCGACGCCTTGCTTACAGCCGTCGCCATGCTCTCCCCGTGGCTTCGCTTTGCCCTCGAAGTCTGGTTGATCGCCACGACCATCGCCACCAAAGGACTTGCCGACGCAGGCCGTGGCGTCTACCAAGCGTTGGTTGACGGCGACCTGCTCACCGCACGGCAACGCCTGTCCTACATCGTCGGTCGCGACACGGAGCAGCTCGATGCACCGGAAATCACCCGCGGTGCCGTCGAAACGGTCGCGGAGAACATCATCGACGCGGTGACCGCGCCCCTGTTCTTCGCTGCTTTAGGCGGTGCGCCCCTCGCCTTGGCCTATCGCGCCGTCAATACGCTCGATTCGATGGTCGGCTACCGCAACGAGCGCTACCTGCACCTCGGTTGGGCTTCGGCCCGACTCGATGATCTCGCCAACTACATACCGGCCCGATTGACTTTGCCGTTTTTGGTGCTGGCGACCGGGCTGCTCCGGCGGTTCGGGAAGGGTGACGGACGACACGCCGTTCACGCCGGCAAACCCTGCCCTCGCCGCGCTTGGCATATCGCCCTGCGCGACGCCCGCCTGCATCCCAGCCCGAACAGCGGCTTGGCGGAAGCGGCGACCGCCGGAGCGCTCGGCATCCGCTTGGGCGGACGAAACACCTACCAAGACGTCCCGTCCCACCGCGCCCCTCTCGGCGACCCGCTCCATGCGTTGCAACCGCAACACATTCGTCAGACGATTCATCTGCTGTACACCACGACAGCCCTCTATGTCATCGGTCTGCTGTCGGTACACGCTCTTATTTCGAACCTTCTTACCTAAAAAGGAGACTTGCCACATGCCCCCTCAATCGCACACGAACACCCGCGGCCTCACCCTCGTCTACACCGGCGACGGCAAAGGCAAAACCACCGCCGCCCTCGGCTTGATCCTACGAGCCGTCGGTCGCGGGCAGAAAGCGTTGCTCCTGCAATTCATCAAGTCACCAGACCGCTCTTACGGCGAACAGATCGCTCTGGAGAAACTCGGCGTTGAAGTGAAACAGATGGGCGTCGGCTTTACGTGGACGAAAACCCCCGCCGAACACCGCGACGCGCTGGAAAAAGCGTGGCGCACCGCCCAAGAGGCGATCCAAAGCGGTCGCTACGACCTGATCGTCCTCGACGAACTGAACAATGCCCTCGCCATCGAACGTTTTCCGATCGCGGACGTGTTGCCGCTCGAAGACGTGTTGGAGACGATCCGCAACCGTCCGCAAGGGCAGCATCTGGTGATCACGGGGCGCGACGCTCACCCGGAGGTGCTGGCGCTCGCCGACCTCGTGACCGAGATGACCCCGCACAAACACTACTACGACGAAGGCGTTCCCGCCGTCTACGGCATCGAATACTGACGCGAATCGGAGGAGGAACTCTCATGTTCAAACGACACATCACCCGCTGGCTGGTCGGCGCGCTCGCCATGACCTTGTTCGCAACAGGTTGCGGCATCCGACAAGACGCGGTTAAAACCGAACCGAACTCCACGAACCGCCAACAAGCGGAACAACCGACGAAGCAAGCCACCACCGTCTACCCGTTGACTTACACCGACGCGACGGGGACGACGGTCACCATCGAACAGGAGCCGCAACGCATCGTCTCCCTGCTCCCGAGCAACACGGAGATCCTCTACGCCCTCGGCCTCGGCGACAAAGTCGTCGGCGTGACCAAATGGGACGACTACCCCGCCGAAGCGAAGGAGAAGCCGATCATCGGCGACCTGAAGCCGAACGCCGAAGCGGTACTCGCGCAAAAGCCCGACCTGATCCTCGGCGGGGCTTCCGCACAAGGGGCCGACATCGAAGCGCTGCGCAAACTCGGCCTGACCGTGATCGCGTTTGAAGCGACGACGATCGCCGAAGCGGAGCAGGTGATCCAAGACGTCGGTCAGATCACCAACACCGCTTCCCAAGCGGACGAAGTGGTCGCCGACATGAAGCACACGGTCGCCACCGTCACCGCCAAAACCAAGTCCCTCTCTGCCAAGGAGAAACCGCGCGTCTACGTCGAGCTTTCCGCGGCACCCGACATCTACACCGCCGCTCAAGGAACGTTCATGGACGAGATGATCACCCTCGTCGGCGGCACGAACATTTTCGGCGACTTGAAAGGGTGGAAAAAGGTCAGTTCCGAGCAAGTCGTCGCCAAGAACCCGCAAGTGATCATCGCCACCCACGGCACGACAGAGGACATGAAGCAACTCGTCGCCAAGCGCGGCGGCTGGAAGCAGGTCGAGGCGACGAAACAGGGACGCATCCTCGCCGTCGACACCAACCTCGTCTCCCGCCCGGGTCCCCGTCTGGCGGACGGCCTGCTGGAGTTTGCCAAAGCGATTCATCCCGAGTTGTTTCAATAACTTGGAGAAAGGAGGGGCTGTGAGATGAAACGAGGCTGGCTGATCGCAAGCGTCACCGCCGTCTTCCTGCTCCTGATGCCGGTGCTCGGCATCTCGATCGGCTCCATCAACATCCCGCCAAGCCATGTCGTCCGGTACCTGCTTGACCAGCTTCCGTTCCTGCACGACCGAATCACGCCGAACTGGACGGAAGCGGAAGCGGCGATCCTGATGCAGATTCGCGTGCCGCGCACCGTCGTCGGCTTTCTCGTCGGCGCGTCGCTTTCGGTAGCGGGTGTCGCCTATCAAGGGGTGCTGCGCAACCCGCTCGCCGACCCGTACACCCTCGGCGTCTCAACGGGGGCTTCGGTCGGAGCGGCGGCGGTGATCACGCTGGTCGGGCAGGGAAGTGCTATCCTATCCTATCTGTTCGTTCCCGCCGCCGCTTTTGTCGGCGCTTGCCTGGCGTTGGCGACCGTGCTGGTGCTGGGCAGCACGCAAGGCACGATTCGCACGGAGACGCTGATCCTCGCCGGGGTGGTGGTCAACGCGCTGTTCGGCGCGGTGCTGTCTCTGATCCTCTGGCTTTCTCCTAGCAACACCGCCGCCCAGATCATCTGGTGGATGGTCGGCTCGCTCACCCTGCGCGACTGGACGCACGCCGGGGTCGTGCTGCCGATCTTCCTCGTGGCATGGGCGTGCATCGGGTGGCGTGCCCGCGACCTCAACGTGCTGGCGATGGGAGACGAGCAGGCCGCTTCCCTCGGCGTGCCCGTCCTGCGGGTCAAAGGCTCACTGCTCGTCCTCGCCTCCCTCGCCGCCGCCGGTGCGGTCTCGGTCGCCGGGATCATCGGCTTCGTCGGGCTGGTCGTACCGCATGTGTTGCGCCTGCTGCTCGGTGTCGACCACCGCCCGTTGATCTTCCTCTCAGCCCTCGTCGGCGGCGGCTTTCTCGTCGGCTGCGACCTGATCGCCCGCACGGTGCTCTCGCCGGTGGAGTTGTCGATCGGCATCGTCACCGCCTTGCTGGGCGCGCCGTTCTTCGGCTATCTGTTGCACAAGAAGAAACGGCGCGGCACTTTCTAAACCGCACCCTGCTACCGGGCGAGCAGGGTGTTTTTTCGTGTTTCGAAAAAAAGACGTGCAAGACGCGCGTTATCTGCTAATATCGTATTCAATAGACTTTATTTTCTTCCGAAACGAGGTGCCTTCCATGCGAGCGATCGTCCTCGGTCTCTTCGCGTCCATCTTCTTCTCCACCACCTTCGTGCTCAACCGCGCAATGGATCTCGACGGCGGGCATTGGATCTGGAGCGGCGCGCTGCGCTACTTTTTCATGGTGCCTTTTCTGCTGGTCTTCGTGCTGGTGCGCCGCAACTTGCGACCGCTGCTCCAAGACCTCCTGCGCCGTCCGTGGCTCTGGATCAGGTGGGGGACGGTCGGGTTCGGCCTCTTCTACGCGCCGCTCTGCTTGGCGGCCGCCTATGGCCCGTCTTGGCTCTTGGCCGGCACGTTTCAGATCACGATCATCGCGGGCTCGCTGCTCGTCCCGCTGTTTTACGAACGGGTCGATACGCCCAACGGCCCGCTTCTTCGTCGGCAAAAGATTCCCTTTCGCGGACTCGGTTTCTCCCTGATCATCCTGCTCGGCATCGTCCTCGTCCAAGCTGATCAAGCGCGGGCGCTCTCGTGGCACGACCTGCTGTTCGGACTGATCCCCGTCCTGATCGGCGCTTTCGCCTACCCGCTCGGCAACCGCAAGATGATGACCCAACTCGACGGAAAGTTCGACACGTTCCAGCGGACGCTCGGCATGACGCTCGGCTCGATCCCCTTCTGGCTGCTGCTCTCCGCGTTCGGGTTGGCGGATGCGGGCTTGCCGAGCGCGGGGCAGGTCGGGCAGTCGCTGGTCGTCGCGTTGTGCTCGGGTGTCGTCGCCACGCTGCTTTTTTTCTACGCGACCGATCTGGCCAAAGGCAATCCGCAGCGCTTGTCCGCCGTGGAAGCGACCCAGTCGGGGGAAGTGGTGTTTACGACGCTGGGAGAGATGCTGCTGCTTGGCACCGCTTGGCCGTCGCCGCTGGCGCTTGGCGGGCTGTTCACCGTCGTGGTCGGCATGGTGCTGCACAGCTTCTCCGCTCGTGCCAAGCCGAAGCCGAAGCCGCAGACCCCGCCGTTGCAACCGCTCGACAAAGCTAACTAGTTGCGTTTGATTAATCATCCCGATACAATAGGTAATAACTACTAATCCATTGCAGAGACAGACCAACCATTGGAGGGACTTGAATATGACGACCGAACTGCCGCCGAAAACAAGTGAAATCGACCGCATGGTCACACAAAAAGACGACGTCGCGAAAGTACTGAGCGGCGAAAAGACTGCGACCCGCCGCAACGGACGCTATGCGGACATCGGGGAGCGCTGGCAGATCGAAGGCCGCACCTTTGAAGTGACCAACGTCTACCAACAATCGCTCGGCGAGATGACCGACGAACACGCCCGCCAAGAAGGCTTCGGCGACATGGAATCGTATAAAAACTACATCCTCTCGATGCACGAAGGCATGCCGTGGGTGCCGCAGATGAAAGTCTGGGTGCATGAGTTCAAGGAAGTCTAAGCACGAGTACCGCATCCAAACTGCAAAGGCAGATAGGCAAAAGACACCGTCCCTCACAAGGGGGACGGTGTCTTTTTGATTGCAATCGAGCGGTTATTTCGCTTTATGCGAAGACAACACCTCCGCCCGCTCCTCGTTGCAGAGGAGCGGACAGGTGTAGCAGGGCTTGTTGCCCGGAAATTTGTACCACATGCAACAGGAAGAGCGCACGCGCACCCATTGCGGCGGATCGAGCTCGGGCAGCCAGACCTCGGTGAACGTCTTTCCGAGCGGCGGTCCGTCGAAGCCGACCGAGTGCAGCAGCGAGTCGCGATCCTGCGCCGCTTGGGCGTAAAACGCTTCCTTGCTCCGCAAGAGGTCGTACAGGTAGCCGACATAGTTGCCGATGTTGCCCCACATCACCCGCGGAGCCAGTTTGAACTCGGAGGCCAACTTGTAGATCAGCGGGCCGAGGTTGTTGTTGAACGCCGCTTGCAGCACCGGCCAGCGCAGGTCGCGCACCTGTTCCACCGCCGTCCATTCGTTCTCTTGCGCCATGCGCTGCATCGACGGAGGCAAGCGCGTCGGAAAAACCAACGGGGGGCGATTGCCGCGGAGGACGATCTCGACAGGAAGACCGTCTTCCAACACGACTTCCGTTTCGTCAAAATGGGCGAGAAACCCGACGCCGAACGTCGACATCGGGGTTAGGACGGCAGCCAAGAGCGTCCCCGCGTATCTTTTCTGAAACAGCGAGGCGGCGGCAGTCAGATTGTCGGAGTCCTTCTTCCGCGCGACCTTTTCGATCTGTTCGCGCAGGGTGTCGCCTTCCAACAAGCGAAGCAGGGGAATCGAGTCCGTGCGCTCCGTTTCATCGGCAAAAGCGAGCGGTATAGGAAACTCTTCCGCACGCAGGCGGTCGAGCAGTTGTCGGTTGTTCACGTGATGTTGGATCAATTCACAACTCTCCCTTGGGTCAAAGGGCTGATCGATTCAGCGTGTTTGCGATTGAGAATCATTCTCTATTATAGCATATGCCCAGCTTCCTGCCACTGTGATTTTTCCTGCAAATTGGGAAATTGCAGAGATTGGAAATCATAGGTAAAATAAGAGCAACACAGCGTGAGGGAAGGGGAACAACCGGGATGGAACAGCAGGGAGTCGGAGTGACGCGGGTGATGCCGCAGGAGGACATCGCCGCTTTTGCCAAGATCTATGGAAATGCGTATCCGGGGATCGGGGTGGTGACGCCGGAGGATCGCGAGCGGTTCGGGCAATATCTGGCGCAGCAGAGCGGCTATGCGGATGTCGAGTTGTACGGCCATTATCGGGCGGACAAGTTGGTCGGCGGGATGATTCTGTATGATTTTCAGATGAACTGGTTCGGCGACGGTCGGACGAAGCTTCCTGTCGGCGGTGTCGGCACGGTCGCCGTCGATCTGCTTCATAAGAAAGAGCATGTCGCCAAGGAGATGCTGACCTATTTCCTGCGCCATTACAAGGATCGCGGGTGCAAGATGTTGGCCCTGTACGCGTTTCGACCGGATTTCTATGGTCTGATGGGATTCGGCTTGGCGACGAAGATGAGCCAGTATCGGGTGAAGCCGTGCGACTTGCCCAAGGGCCCGAGCAAGGGGCATGTGCGCGAGTTGACGGCGGAGGATCGGCCGCTGCTCCAAGCCTGCTACCAACGGGTGGCCGAGCGCACGCACGGGATGTTCGACAAGACGGAGAACGAGTTAAACCGTATGTTTGCCAACGCCACGCTGCAACGCGTCGGGGTGGAACAGGACGGGCAGCTCACCGGCTATCTGACGTTCGTGTTCAAAAAAGGGGCGGAGGACAACTTCCTGCTCAACGACATTCAGGTACAGGAGTTGGTCTATGAGACGCCGGAAGCGTTGTCCGAGCTGATGACGTTCCTTCATGCTCAAGCGGATCAGATTCGCCATGTGGTGATCAACACGCAGGACGAGTTTTTCCACTACCTGCCTCAAGATGCCCGCTATGCCCCCGGTTCGCGGATGATTCCGTCCGTGTATCACGAGAGCCATCACAGCGGCATCGGGCTGATGTTCCGCGTGCTCGATGTGCGCGGGTTGTTGGAAGAGCTGGCTGAGCGGGATCGGGAGTATGCGGGGCCGGATCTGCGGGTGAAGCTGACGATCCAAGACACCTTTTTCCCGGAGAATGACGGCTCTGTGCTGGTGCAGGTGCAAGACGGTCGGATGCAGGTGGTTGCGGAAGGGGAAGCGGAAGGGGAAGCGGATGTGGAAGTGGCGCTCGACATCGCCGATTTTTCCTCGTGGGTGTTGGGGGCGGTGACGTTGAAGGCGCTGTATCGATACTCCCGCGCGAAGGTGTCCGATCCGGCTTGCTTGTCGGCGTTACATGCCCTGTTCGCGTTCGAAGAGAAGCCGATCTGTCTGACCGCTTTTTAAAGGGAAGTTGGCGCGAAGTGACCCTCGTGGTGGTGAGGGTCACTTTTTCTTTTCCGAAATGAGAAAAAACTTTTACGAAATCTTTTATTATCTGTTCTGGACATCTATTCAATTATGATATACATTATATGTGACCTATTTATTTTCCGAATACTTTTAAATTTAGAGAAAAAGGGAGAGATTCAAAATGGGTAAGAAAGTTCCGTTCGCCGTGCTGACTTCGGCGATGGCTTTGGCTGTGGTCTTCACGACGGCAACTCCGCAAGCGGCACAGGCGGCGCACGCAACTCGCGGCGCAGTGGCTCCGGCTGCGGCGATTGGAGAGACGCAAGCGGTGCCGGCGGCTGCACCGGACATGGAAGTGGACAAGAACCTCGACACCGACGGTGACGGGCTGAAAGACTGGTTCGAACAGTCGATCTCCCATGCGTACAAAGCGGACACCGACGGCAACGGCGTGACCGACGACCGCGAAGATGCGGATGGCGACGGCCTGTCCAACATCGTCGAGCAAGAGCGCGGCACCAACCCGAGCGCACTCGACACCGATGGCGACGGCTTGAGCGACTACGCGGAAGTCTACACCAACGGCACCAACCCGCTGAAGTATGACACCGACGGCGACAACCTCTCCGACGGCGTCGAGCTGAACAACTTCGGGCTGAACCCGCTGGTGGCCGACGAAGATGGCGACGGCGTGCTCGATGGTTTGATTGATCGTTCGATTGCGATCCCGAGCAACGACTTCGGCATCACCGGCACGATGACGGGCAAAGGCGACATTCCGAACAAGCTCTCCGTGCGCGAAACGCCGATTTTGATGGTGCAACAGGTGGCGGCTGACGCTACGTTTGACCTGTTGAGCCTCGACCCGGAAGCGACGTTCAACGTCTCGATCCCGGTACCGGACACGAAGAAAGCAGATCTGCGCCTGTTCCGTTACGTCAACAACGAAGGCACCTTGGAAGAGGTGGGCAAGCAGCACCTCGACAAGAAGACGAACACGATCGAAGCGACCTTCACCGGCGGCGGCTCGTTCGTGCTGCTCTCCAAGAGCGAGTGGATGAAGACCAAGCATGACGACAAGTTGGCGGCTGCGAAATACAAAGGCAAGTTCAAGCCGTTCAAGGGCAAGGCGAAGATCGACGGCATGGGCGGCGTGGAAGTGGACGCGGCGAACATCGCGGCGGACGGCACGTTTGAGATCGTCAAGTCGCAAGCGGCTTCCTACGACGGAACCGGCAAGCAACTGAAAGCGAAATACAAAGTCGACGAGATGACCATCAACGATAGCGGCACCTACATGACCGTCACGCCGCTGACCACCGAGTCCGGCCAGGTCCCGACGATCCTGGTTCACGGCTTCAACTCGAACTCCGACTGCTGGGGTCTGCGCGACAAGTGGGACAACGGCAACAACCCGTCCGCTTCGTCCTACGTGTATTCCTACGAGACGTTCACCGGCAGCTCCTACAGCTCCGGCTACACGTCCACCTACTCGAACATCGACACACACTACATCACGTCGATCTCCGACTCTTCGGAAATGGGTGCGATCCTCGACAGCAACAAAGGCTTCACGCCCAACGTCGACCTGTTCACCTACGAGTACGACTCCACCGGCCACGTCGGCATCGCGGCGAACGGCCTGCGCGGGTACGTGAACAACTTGTATGCGTACGGCATCATCCCGTCCTACACTTACATCAACCTGCTCGCACACTCCAAGGGCGGCCTCGTCTCTCGCTACTACATCGAGAACCTGAACGGCTCCTACGAAGCGGTTGACCGCCTCGTCACCATCGGCACCCCGAACTACGGTTCCGACTGGTCGACGTTCGGCGACATGGACCGTGACGATTCGGACCTCTGGCTGTCCAACAACCATGACGCGTACTGCGACACGTTTACGAACTCGCACCCGTACACCCGTTACTTCGGCTTCGGCGGTTTTGAAGTATCGGCTGGCGACCTGAACGCGACGTCGCCGAACCTGCGCGGCGTCTGGTCGGTCGGCAAGCTGGCCGGCTCCTATGACCAAGACGTGCGCGATCGCTTTGCGGCGGCGGGCAACGGCATCTCTTGGTGGAGCTATGCGGACATCGAGGACAGCTGGGTCAACATCGACTCCGCGATGGGCTCCGACCATGAGCCGGACTACGACGGCACCTTCCCGACGCTCGACTACCGCGAGCGCTGGTACGTGTTCCATGAAACCTACGGTGATCACAGCGCGATGCGTAAATACTACCTCGTGCAAAACCTCGTCTCCGATATGCTGAAAGGCTACCGCGACTAAGGATCGCTTTTACGCGAGGCAAAGGGCTCATAGACTTCGGTCTGTGGGCTTTTTGTCGTTGTTTCGGGATAACGGCAGGAAAATGTTGGTGTGGCACGAATAGGTAGAGAACTTCTTTGGAAATGAGGGTGTTGCTATGAAAGCACTATTTTTCGTGTATGACCATTATGCCGAGTTCGAAGTGAGCCTGTTGGCCCTTTTCTTAAAAAACTTCGGGAAGATCGTCACGGTGGGGAACAAAGCGAAGGGCGAGGTCGTCACCGGAGAAGGCGGCTTCCGTACGTTGCCGCATCTGGAGTTGTCCGAAGTGAACCCGAGTGAGTATGACGTGCTCGTTTTCCCGGGTGGGAACGTGGAAGCGCACTTGGGCCATTCGGAAGTGTTGGCGATGACCCGCGCCTTTGCGGAGCAGGGCAAGCTGGTCGCAGGCATCTGCGGCGGTACGGCCTTTATGGGGGAGGCGGGCTTGTTCAACGGCAAGCGGTATGTTCACCCGTTCACCGAGCCGGAGGAGCAGGAGAAGTTCGGGCACCTCTTCCCGGCGGAGACGGTCCAGCCCGGCGAGGACATCGTGATCGACGGCAACGTGTTGACGGGACGTGAAGGGTGCGTGTACGTCGAGTTTGCGGTGGCGGTGACGAAGTACTTCGATCTGTTTGAGAGCGAGCAGGACGAGCGGGAGAACTTGCTGTACTTCAAAAACCAGTACGTCAAGAGCTGACGAGGGGGACGCCGAATTGCGCTTGTTGGTAGAGCGCCGATCCTCAGCGCCACGGGGAAGGTGAAGAGTCAAGCGATCTTGTTCGGAGAAGAGAAGAGTGTCAAAGCTGAAAGAGAAACGCCTGTGGTATCTTGATAGACCACAGGCGTTTCTCTTTCTATTCATGTCTGGGCCGTGTCGGGTCGCACTCGGGGTCATCGACAGCGGACACCTGCGCGAGCTTCGTCAGGTAGTAGCATTCTTCACGCGCCATGTGGTCGGCCATCAGCACGGTGAGGGTTCCGAGCAGTTCGTCGGTGACGCGCATCTCCTCGACTTCGCGCAAGAAGTTTTGGAACACGGCGATTTCCAGCGCGGATTGTGCATTCAGGCGAGCCAGTGCCGGGAAGTCGCGCAGGTGGGTGCGCATGTAGTTGGCGACTTCGATCGACTTGAAATACAGCTCGTCGAACAGCTTGGTAAACTCCTGCGCTTTTTTCCGCACATCTTTCTCTACGGCGTCGGTCATGTCATGTACGGCACCGGCGTGACCGGAGGCGTCCGGCAGCCACAGCAGGTGATGGTGAACGGCATGAAAGCGCGGTGGGAGTTCGCCTTGCACCAAGCTGTCGAGGAGGCGCAGATACTCCTCCAACTCGTTGACCATATGGTTCAAAAAGGTCGGTGACAGGTGCAACATGATCTTGCCGGACAGGTGACGGGTGAGCAGGTGAAGCTTGAACGTGCGCAGCTCTTGCGCCGCTTGCAGCGCGTCGCGGCTCAGGGCCTGCACCTCGGCAGGTGACAGATGCCGGCGGGCACGTTCCAAGTAGGTATCGAACACATGTTGCAACATGAGGACGCGCTGCAGTTCCTCCTCTTCCGTGACGGACAGCGAACCTTTTATGAAGCGGCAGTGGTCGCCGAGGATTTGCAGCCAGAATCGGTGTTCAAACAGAGCGGCTTCGACATAAGTATTGCGTTCCACAGTTTCCCTCCTTCGCCTTCCCCCAGCAAGATATGTCGAAGTGCCTAGGAGGGTGAGGAAATTTTGGAAAAAATGAAGGGTTGCACGAAACTCTTGCGTCTATAGAGACAAGAGATCGTGAGACGAGAGGGTGGAGAGAGATATGAGTCTGGCAAGAAACATAGGATTGACCGGTGTGTTGGTTGTTGGTTTAGGGGCGGTCGCCGTATTGGGCGGCTCTTCGGTGTTTGCGAACATGGCGGACTATGAGGACACGAAAACATTTGACGCGGCGGGTGTGAAGCGGTTGGCGATCGAAGTGTCGTCGACGGACGTGCATCTGGTGAAAGCAACGGATGGCAAGATCAGCGCGCATTTTTACGGCAAGGGGAAAGAGGACTTCTACCAACTGATCGCCGAGCAAAGCGGGGATGAGGTGCGGGTGCGGATCGACCGCCCGAAGATGCAGTGGTTCGGTGGCTGGGGGACGACGAGCCTCAACTTGGACATCGCGCTGCCGGAGCAGGAGTATGACCAACTGACGCTCAACGCATCGTCCGGCGATGTGGATCTGGGGTCGTTGGTCGCGGGGGATGTAAAGGTGGATCTCTCGTCCGGTTCGTTGCAGTTGGCCGACTGGAAAGGGGACACGATGAGCGTCGAGAGCTCCTCGGGGGAGATCGTGTTGCACCATCTGACGGCGTCCGATGCGATCGACGTGAAGGCGAGCTCCGGGCATATCAAGCTGGATGGCGTGAAAACGAAGCACCTGCAGGCGGGGGCGAGTTCCGGCTCGGTGGAGTTGAGCGGCGTGGAAGCGGAGGAGTTTGACGCGGAAACGAGCTCGGGGGATATTCATTTCGACGCGACTTCGACGATGCCGAAGCGGATCGCTGTTGATGCGTCCTCCGGGGAGGTCGAGTTGCGACTGCCGCAGACGGCTGCGTTTGATTTTGACATTGACGTGTCCTCGGGCGACGTGAACCTTGACTTCCCGAATGTGACGTATACCAAGACGGAAGACCATCATAAGCAAGGCAAGGTCGGCGATGGTGGCGCGGCTGTGAAGGTGGAGACGTCGAGCGGGGATGTCCGGATTTCGCGGAAGTAGTGTTTGTATAAATAAGGCGAGTACCTGCGAGATGCGGGTGCTCGCCTTTTTTGGTTTCGCTGTATATTCCAAGGATTTCTTGCGTACAATTTGTACAAATTGTACAATTGGGGGTGAGAGGAGATGATCATCATGGATTTGGTCTCGGCGCGTGACGCATCAGATGTTCGGCAGCAGTTTAGCCGATTTGTGGACGATGTGGTTCGAGTTCGTCCGCAAGTGGTGCAGCGTCGGCAACGCGATGCGTTCCTAGCTGTTTCGTTGGAGCATATGAACTCGATGGTCTCCACGTTTCGGCTGACTTTGGAGTATCGGGAAGCAAAGCCGAATTGCTTTGTCGGCACGTTGTGGCCGATGCGATTGGTGGATGAGGGAGCGAGTTATGAGGAATTGGTCAGTAAGCTCGTGGATCAGGTCGTCTCGTATGCGAAGGACTTTTTCGATGATTTCTCGTTGTTCATGTCTGCCCCCAATACCTGCGAACATTTTCCCTATATCGTGCACGTTCTGTTGCAAGAGAATAAAGAAGGAGTCAAACGCCTGATCGATGGCCAGTTGGGCTGATTTGCGCAGGTATTGCCGAAAGAACTTGGTCTTCGTCAAAGAAGGAAGCAACCACACCGTCTATCGGCATCCGGGCACGGGAGAATTGGTGATCGTATCGAGGGGATCGGGTGAGATTGGTAAGCATAAATTTGCTGAGATCTTGAAGAATCAGCTTGGGATTACGAAGGATGAATTCAATAAGGGCTTGTGAAAAACGCCTAGCCATGACGGTTCGGCGTTTTTTTTGTGTGTAGAGGTCGGCTTTTGATGCTTACCTGCTGGAATGTGTTTAAAACTACACACTTTGATACACAATTAGCTGTAGTTGTGAATACACTGTTGTGATAGAATGGAGGTGTAGCATGAATGCAGGAGAAAGGGAGGATTTCAATGTCCCACGACCTTTTGGAACGGGTAGAGAAGTTTCGCAGCGGATTCGATTTAGGGAGTCGAGTAAATGTCACAACGATGTCCCGGTCAACTTCGTGGCGTCCGATTCTTAGCGAACATCTGACGATGGAAGTGCTTGATCGCAATGACACGATCGCCGTCATGATTGATCCCGAGACATACATGGCCGTGAAACGATACGTGGAAGCGCTTGAAGAAGAGTTGGAGCAAGTTCAACTGCAAGCGATGTTTGCTGCCCGCGCCGATCTGAATGATTTGCAGTCGGGAGAGGATCTTGAAAGAAAGGCGATGGAAAGTCTCCTGAGCATGCAGGATGGCATCGACGACCTGTTTGATGGCGAACAAGACTGAATATCTGCATTGGATCAAATCGGTGGCAGCAACCGGCGTTCTCATGGACCCACGCGCCCTCGCACAAGATGTCGTCCTGACAGATAAGGCGTTTGAGCATGATTCCTATCCGAATCGGTATCAACTGGCGATGACGAACACCGTCTCTTGGTTGCGGAAGATCATCGAGGGGAAAGTGGAAGGAACGGCGCTTACGGGGAACTTGGCTGGCTGGTATGCGTTTCATTATCAAAGTGTGCGAGCCCAGAAAGAACCGGCAAATATGCGCATTGTTTATCGGTGGAATAAAGGGCAGGTTGAAGTGGAAGGGTTTGGGCATCGGCATCTGCCGTCTCACTTTTATAAGAGGCTGTATCCGAGATAGAAAAAGCACTCCGCTCAAGGCGAAGTGCTTTTTTCGTATCAATCGTGTAAGTGAAAGCCTTACAGCGCCAACAGCTTCGTCACGCCGTCCTTGTCCACGCGGTTGCCGACGAGGAAGTTGCCGAATTCGCCGT
>DASTWJ010000262.1:0-2381 GCA_035776695.1 Bacilli bacterium | reverse complement strand
GGTAGACGCGGTTGGTGGTCAACGCATCATAGACGTCGGCGATCCCGACGATCTGCCCGTACAGATGGATCTCCGAATCCTTCAAACCACGCGGGTAGCCGGTGCCATCGAGCCGCTCATGGTGCTGCAAGGCGCAATGCGCCGACAGCAACGGGATATCCGGCTGGTCTTTGAGCATCAGATAGCCGAGCGACGAATGGTCTTTCATCGTCTCGTATTCCTCATCGGTCAGCTTGCCCGGCTTCATCAGGATCTCCATCGGGATCTGCGTCTTGCCGATGTCGTGCAACATCGCCCCGATGCCGAGGTCGATCAGCTCGTCGCGCTTCAAGCCGAGCGCCATGCCGAGCGCCGCCGAGTAGATCCCGACGTTGACCGAATGGCTGTAGAGGTAGTTATCGGTGGAGTAGATATTGCTCAGGTGAATCATCGCCTGTTTGTTTGCCTGCAAATCGTACAAAATATCTTCGAAAGCCTGACGGAACTCGCGGCCGAGGCGCGGGTTGGCGACCGTCCGCTTCCATTTGCGCGATTCGATCATCTGTGAAAAAGACGAATAGACCTGCTTCACCGCACGGTTGCGCGTCTCGTCGGAGACCGCTTCCTGCACGATCAGGTCGTCGGTGCGTGGGTCCTGTATATAGACCTGCGTGATACCCAAATCGATCAAGCGTTGGATCATGGCCGGGCTGAGCTCTTTGCCAGCGGCCAACAGGACGTTCCCATTGCTCATATAGATCGGTTTACCCAGTATGGCCCCTGCTTGCAGAGTGCCTGTCGCTACCATATGCATGATCTCGTTTCACCCCATGTCTTCTTTTCGACAAGTAAAAGACAAACCCTGCCTGGAATCAACAAAGTTTGACAGTTTCAATCAAACTTTCCAGCGCCAAGCGGGAACGGTATAATAGAAAACAGGAAAAATTGCCCTAGGGAGGACGTTACATGTACATACTCGAACCCTTTGAAATTCACGATCACCAGTTGCTCGACGAAATGGAACAGATGGTCGTCGACGCCGGTTGCTCGTTTGAACTGGAAAGCCACAAACCGCTGCGCTTCAACGTGTACAGCGAACCGGACAAGCTCGAAGCGCTGGCCGCTCGCCTGCAGGAGCGCGGCTGCATCCGCCTGCACTCGACCGATGTGAAAACCGAAACCTGCCCCAAGGACGGCGTCGTGCCGGACGACTTCCACTCCACCTCGAACTACCCGACCTTCCTGTATCAAAACGGGTCGTGGCAACCGGTCGAGCGCCTGCGCATGGACGGGTGCATCGTGTTGGAAGAGAACCGCGCCCTGTGTACGATCATGCGCAACGTCGAAGCGGGCGACCAAGTGGTGGTCGGGCATGACGGCATCCGCATCGCCGTGCTCCAACTGCCGCACGCCGAAGACAAGGAGTTCGGCTTCATGACTTCCGAAGTCTCCTCCGAACGCCAAGTGCCGGTCATCATCCGCAAGATCGCCAAAGAGATGAAGCAGATCAAGGACGCGGGCGGGCGGATCATCTTCGTCGCCGGCCCCGGCATCGTCCACACGGGCGGCATGACCGCTTTTTGCGGCCTGATTGAAAAAGGCTACGTCAACGCCCTGCTCTCCGGCAACGCGCTGGCGACGCATGACATCGAGAACGCGCTGTACGGCACCTCGCTTGGCGTCAACACCTCGACCGCCGTCGCCGTGCCGCACGGGCATCGCCACCATCTGGTCGCGATCAACCGCATGCGCTACCACGGCTCGATCAAGCAGGCGGTCGATGCGGGCGAACTGCAATCGGGCATCATGTACACCCTCGTCAAGCACGACATACCGTTCGTGCTCGCCGGCTCGATCCGCGACGACGGCCCGCTGCCGGACACGCAGATGGACCTGGTCGCCGCCCAAAACGAATACTCCGAGCTGGTGCAAGGCTCGAACATGGTCATCATGATCTCGACGATGCTCCATGCGATCGGCACGGGCAACATGATCCCCGCCACCTGCAAGACGATCTGCGTCGACATCAACCCGGCGGTCGTCTCGAAGCTCGTCGACCGCGGCTCGACCCAAGCGATGGGCGTCGTCACCGATGCCGGCCTGTTCGTCGAAGGGCTCAACCGCGAGCTGGACGTCTTGGAGGGCTAACCACCTCCCCTTTTTCCAAAAACGCAGAAAAACCCGGTGCCTATCCGCGCCGGGTTTTCTTCTCGTTCATTTGCAATTAATATTTCAACTCACCAAACGTCTTGGTGATCCGATCCATCGCTTCCTGATCATCCGCCACGCCAACCCCGTAGAGCAGCACGTTGCCCTGCTGGACCAGGGGAAACGCGTTCGTGTCGAGCTTCTTGCCTTGCAAGCTCGCGATCTTCTGGTCATGCGCTTTGCGGTCGGAGAAA
>DASTWJ010000261.1:0-9727 GCA_035776695.1 Bacilli bacterium | reverse complement strand
CGACGATCTTCGCCCTTGGCGGCATGTCGATCCCGCATTTTTGGCTCGGGATGATGTTTATCGTCTTCTTCTCCGTCAAACTGGGCTGGTTCCCGGCCTCGGGCTATGTGCCGTTTACGGAAAATCCGATGGCGAACATGGCGGCGATGATCATGCCGATGGTCGCGACGGGCCTGCGCGAATCGGCGATCCTGATGCGGATGGTGCGCTCGTCGCTGCTGGAAGTGATGCACGCCGACTATGTGCGCACCGCCTATTCGAAAGGCTTGCGCGAACGGGTCGTCATCCTGCGCCACGCGCTGAAAAACGCGCTGGTGCCGGTCGTCACCACCAGCGGCCTGATGATCGCCGGTCTGCTCGGCGGTCTGGTCATCACCGAGTCGATCTTTTCAATCCCGGGCTTTGGCAAGCTGATCGTCGACTCGATCTTCCAGCGTGACTTCGTCACCGTCCAAGGCGGCATCTTGATCTCGGCGCTGCTCGTCGTCGCGGTCAACCTCGCCGTCGACATTCTCTACGCGGTGATCGACCCGCGGATGAAAGCCGGAAAGGGGGCGTAATCGATGCAGGCAAGCACACCGCAACCTGTCGTCCAATCTGTTACCGAAACCACCGTTCAGAAAAAGGGAGAAAGCCAAGCGCGGGTCTTCCTCCGCCGATTCGCCCGCAACAAGCTGGCGATCTTCGGCGGCCTGATCATCCTCGTGCTGATCGTGACGGCGCTGTTCGCTCCGGTGATCGCGACACACGACCCGATCTTCGACCAAGACTATTCGGCAGTGTTGCAACCGGCCGGCGACGGACACATCCTCGGCACCGACGACCTCGGCCGCGACACGTTCTCGCGCCTCGTCTACGGCGCACGCCTCTCCTTGGAAGCGGCGGTCGTCTCCGTCGGCATCGCGGTTTTGATCGGCGTGCCGATCGGGCTGTTCACCGGCTACTACCGCGGCTTCTGGGACGAGTGGGTCGTCATGCGCATCGTCGACGCGATGCAGGCGTTCCCTTCCCTGATCCTCGCCTTGGCGATGGCGTCGGCGCTCGGCGGCGGTTTCTTCAACGCGATGGTCGCCATCGGCATCGGGTTTATGCCGTCCTTTGTCCGCATCACCCGGGCGCAGGTGATGACCGTGCGCAACTTGGAGTATGTGCAAGCGGCGAAAGCGATCGGCTCGTCCGATTGGCGGATCATGTTCCTGCACGTGTTGCCGAACTCGATGGCACCGCTCTTGGTGCAGATCACCTTGGCGATGGCGTCGGCGATCATCGCGGAGGCGGGACTGTCCTACCTCGGCCTCGGGGCGAAACCTGAGGAGCCGTCTTGGGGCTCGATGCTGCACATCGCCCAAGGCTACCTCAACGTCGACATGATGCTGGCGTTTTGGCCGGGCCTCGCGATCTTCCTCGTCGTGCTCGGATTCAACCTGCTCGGCGACGGCATCCGCGAAGTGCTTGACCCGAAGTTAAAACGCTGAGTCAATGGCGAGTAAAAGGAATTGGGGGCCATTTACGCGAAAGGATTCAGCAGAGAAGAGTGCAGGAGGGAAGAGTGGAGTTCAGGTAGGCGAAGGGGAGTAAATTGGGGGAATCAGCATGTATGTATACTCCGAATCGGACATCCCGCCGATGGAGCTGGATGATCTGGATCGTCAAATCTTAGAGGCGTTGCATGACAACAGTCGGATCTCGTACACCGACTTGGGCAAGCAGATCGGGCTGTCCCGTGTGGCGGTGCAGTCGCGGATCTCGGCGATGACCGAAGCCGGGGTGATCGAGAAGTTCACCGTCGTGATCAACCCGGCGAAAGTCGGCATCAAAGTGTCGGCCTTCTTCTCCGTGGACATCGAGCCGCAGTTCCTCGACCAAGTGGCACAAGCGTTGGCCCAAGAGTCTGCGGTAACCAGTCTGTACCACATGACGGGGCCGAGCACGCTGCATATGCACGGCATCTTCCAGAGCAATCAGGACCTGGAGCGCTTCTTGTTGGAGAAGCTCTACACGATGCCCGGCATCGTGAAAGTCGATTGCCAGATGCTGCTCAAGCGGTACAAAAGCCGTATGGGCATGAAGCTGTAAGGAAAGCATTCGTTGTAAGGGGGTCGCGATATGTCGTCGATCTGGTATCTGTTTCTTGCGATGGCGAAAACGGGTCTCCTCGGTTACGGGGGAGGCCCGAGCGCCATCCCGCTGATCCGCGCCGAAGTGGTGGAGAACTACCACTGGCTGACCGAACAGGAATTCACCGACGCGCTGGCGATCGCCAATACGTTGCCTGGCCCGATCGCCACCAAGCTGGCGGCGTTCATCGGATTCAAGACGGCCGGCATCTTCGGCGCACTGGCCGCTCTGTTGGGGATGGTCGGCCCGACGGCGATTCTGATCGTCCTGTTGGTCAAGGTATTAATCATGTTTAAAGACAGCCCGTACCTCAAAGGGCTGATCGCAGCCGTGCGTCCCGTCGTCGTCGTCCTGCTGCTGCAAACGGCGTTCCAATCGTCGAAAGGCGGCACGTTCTTCGACTGGAAGCCGATCGCCGTCGGCGTAGCGGCGGCGCTGGCGATCTTCTGGCTGAAGATCGACGCGCCGTGGGTGATCTTGGGCGCGATGATCCTCGGGCTGGTCTTCTTCCGCTCGTCGTTCGTCTAACCAGCAGACAAATCCCCTGTGACCGCTCTCGAGCCGGTGGCACAGGGGATTTTACCGGTTATCCTCGGCTGTGCATCCAAGACAGCACGATGGCGGCTGTCCAGATCAGCCCAGCCAGCACGGGAGGCAGTAAGGCCATGAACATGACTTCCTTTCCATAAAAAGGGTTGTCAGTAGTCTGCCAATTCTTGCTCCTTGTTATACGGGCGGAATAGAGGGATTGACGGAAAAGCGGGGCTGTAGTACGATTTTTATACTTTCATACGACTTATCAAGAGCGGCGGAGGGACTGGCCCGAAGAAGCCCGGCAACCACTAGCGATGGACGAGAAGGTGCCAATTCCAGCAGGAGAGCGAACTCCTGACAGATAAGGTGAAGCGGATACGACGAACTTCTTCTTATCGAAGAAGTTTTTTTTATGCAGTGAGAGGAGAGCACAGAGATGAGCGACAAGCAGATGAGCTTTGGGTTTTGGCTGCCGATCTTCGGCGGCTGGTTGCGCAACGTGGAGGATGAGAACATGCCGCCGACGTTCGACTATGCGAAAGACGTGATGCAAGCGGCGGAACGATGGGGCTATGACACCACTCTGATCGCCGAACTGTACCTCAACGACATCAAAGGGCCGGAGCACGATTCCTTGGAAGCGTGGACGACGGCGGCAGCATTGGCGGCCGTGACCGAGAAGATCGAGATCATGACCGCCGTGCGCCCCGGCTTTCACAACCCGGCCGTCACGGCGAAGATGGCGGCGAACATCGACCGGATCAGCAACGGTCGCTTCACCCTGAACGTGGTCTCCGCATGGTGGGCGGAAGAGGCGCGCCAGTACGGCGGTGCGTTCACCGAGCACGATGAGCGCTATGAGCGGACGCAGGAGTTTGTCGACGTGCTCAAAGGCTTGTGGACGGAGGAGGAGTTCTCGTACCACGGCCGCTTTTACGAGATGGATAAAACAAAGCTCGCTCCGAAGCCGGTGCAGCGTCCGAACCCGATCCTCTACGCGGGCGGGGAGAGCGAGCGCGGCAAGCAGTTGATCGCCTCGTCCTGTGATGCGTACGTGATGCACGGCGGCACGGTAGAGGAGGTCGAAGTGAAGATCAACGACATGCGGGCGCGTCGGCAGGCGGCGGGGCAGGTGCCGTTCCAATCGTTCGGCATGGCGGCGTATGTGATCTGCCGCGACACCGAGGAGGAAGCGGCGGCGGAACTGGCGCGGATCACCGATGTGAAGGAGTCGAGCGGCTATGCGGGCTACAACGACTTCATCAACAAGTCGCAACTCGAACAGCAGGTGAAGCTGTATGACTACTCCGTCTCGAACCGAGGCTTGCGTCCGAATCTGGTCGGCACGCCGGAGCAGATCGCCGAGCGTATTTTGGCGTATGAAAAAGTGGGCGTGAATCTGTTGCTCCTGCAATTTTCACCGCAGCTGGAAGAGATGGAGCGGTTCGCGAAGCAAGTGATGCCGCTGGTGGAAGCGAAACGCCAGACGGTCTAGGTTGAGGTCAAGGTCTAGGAAGGGAGTCTTTTGCGATGAAAAAAATCTACCTGATTCATGAGAATACGGAGTGGACGGTACATCTGACCAAACGGCTGGAGGAGTTGGGCCTGCCGTATGAAGAGTGGTTTCTCGACCAAGGGACGGTCGATCTGTCGTCGGTGCCGCCGGAGGGCGTGTTTTACAGCCGGATGAGCGCGTCGTCGCATACGCGTGACCATCGCTATGCGCCGGAGTTGGCGGGGGCGGTGTTCGCGTGGTTGGAGCGTCACGGGCGGCGCGTGATCAACGGGAGCAGTGCGTTGCGGTTGGAGTTGAGCAAGGTGAACCAGTACATGGAGTTGAACTTGGCAGGCGTGCGAACACCGCGCACTCTTGCGGCTGTAGGGGCTGAACAGATCATCGAGGCGGCGAAGAAATTTGAAGGGCAGCCGTTCATCACCAAGCACAACCGCGCGGGCAAAGGGCTTGGCGTGCAGTTGTTCCACTCGGTGGAGGGCTTGCAATCGTATGTACAAGGACCGGACTTCGAAGAGCCTGTGGACGGTGTAACGTTGGTACAGGAGTATATCCAAGCGCCGGAGCCGTACATCACCCGCTGCGAGTTCGTCGGCGGCCGGTTCGTGTACGCCGTGCGCGTGGACACTTCGGAAGGGTTCCAACTCTGCCCCGCGGATGCGTGCCAGATCGGCGACCTGTTCTGCCCGGTTGGAGAAGAGGTCGAGGAGAAGCCGAAGTTCCGTATCGTGGAGGGGTTTGACGACTCGATCCTGCGTCAGTATGAGCAGATCTTGGCGGACAACAAGATCGAAGTCGCGGGGATCGAGTTCATCCGCAATGCGGAGGGTGAGATCTATACGTATGACATCAACACCAACACGAACTACAACTCCGACGCAGAGGCGGTAGCAGGACAATACGGCATGCTGGAAGTGGCGAAGTTCCTTGGAGAAGAATTGGGGAAGCTGTAGGGCATTGCACGGTTCATTGAATAGCGGAACTTCAATAAGAAACTGAACAAGCAACAAGCAACAAGCAACAAGTAGCAAGTAGCAAGTAGCAAGTAGCAAGTAGCAAGTAGCGATTTGGTGGGCCAACGCATCCCAGGGCGTTGGCTTTTTCCTTACACGGTGTCAGCAAGTATCCGAACCTCATGCCCGAGGTTATCCTAGAGTGAGTCCAACTTAGAATCCCACATCCTACAAGCATCGGGGGCGACCCTTATGAAAATCGGATATCGCACGTTAAAAACAGCGGTCGGCACCGGCTTGTCGATCTCCTTAGCCTCTTACCTGGGGCTGGAATTCTACTCCTTTGCAGGAATCCTGACCATCCTCAGCCTGCGTGAGACGGTGAAGCGGTCGTTTCGCGATGCCAAAGAGCGCTTCATCGCGTGTCTCGTCGGCATGGCCTTCGCCAGCGTGGCTTTTTCCTTGATCGGGTTTCACCCGTGGACGATCGCTCTGCTGCTGGTGTTCATGATCCCGACCTTGGTCAAGTTCAAGGCGCAAGGCAGCATCACCACCGCCTGCGTGATCATCCTGCACATGTACATCCTCCACCACGTCAACTTCGCCACCGTTCGAAACGAAGTCGTGCTGATCGCCGTCGGCGTCGGGATCGCTCTGCTGCTCAACTCCTACATGCCAAGCATGGAAAAGGAACTGATCCGCTACCAAACGCAGATCGAAAGCAACTTCCGCCTGATCTTCCAAGAGCTCGCCGCCTACCTGCGCGACGGCAAGAGCGACTGGGGCGGCGAAGAGCTGATCGAGACCAGCCGCTTGCTCGACGAAGCGATCGCCCGCGCCCAGCGCGACGTGGAAAATCAAATCCTGCGCACCGAGCACGGCTACCTCGCCTACTTCCTGATGCGGAACAAGCAGTTCGAATTGCTGGAAGACGTGATGACCACCCTGTCCAGCCTCTCCAGCTCCTACGTGCAGGGGCGACAGATCGCCGACTTTTTGGAAAACATGACGGAGGCAATCGCCTTGGGCAACCTCCCCTCCACCGAAGCGCGGCTGGCGGAGTTGCAGGGGTTGCGAGCGGAGATCAAGAAGTCCGCACTGCCGCAAGATCGGCAGGAGTTTGAGAACCGCGCGGCGATGCACCATTTTTTGAATGATATGGAGCGGTATTTGGAGTTGAAGAGGCAGTTTTTTCAGAGATAGAGGATCGCGAAGAGTGATCCTTTTTTCTTTTTCCGAGAGGGTTAATAGGTGTGTACATAATTTTAGTGTTTGAAGGATATCAGGTAGAACAAAGATGGATAATAACAGATGGCGACTTACATTTTGAGTCATTTAATAATTTACATACGGTTGTTGTATATTGTTGTATTTGGTATATTGAAAGAAAAAGAATAGAGGTACACGACGTGGCTTCACTCGTTCTTTTTCAGGGGAACACACGGTCTGCGATCGAACATATGGTATCTCAGCAAACTTTGCTGGGGAAATACGAATCCAAAGGTGACAAGCACTACCTGGGTGATGGTTTCTATTTCTATGAGGACTTCTTTCAAGCGCTGGTATGGGTTAAAATGAAAGTAACTCGTAACATGAAGTACCTCGGACAACCTTGGGGTGTCATGAAGTGCGAGATCGAATTTGATGAAAACTCCTTTGCAGATTTGGACGAGCGAGAAGAGCAGAACTTCTTTTTTGCGGAAATGGTTCGGCTTCGGAGAGAAATTGCCAGTAACAACTTGGTGATTGCTGAGTATTCTGATGCATACTTGTGCAACCATCTTTCGAAAATATTGGATCTATCTATTCTGGCTAAAACATTCGTATACAGAGATAAGCACAACTCGTTTCCGACCCTGTTCTCGAATGACCGTTCCCAACCCTATTCGATTACACGTCATTTTCGGACGGAAAGACAATATGTCGTCAAAAATAGAACCGCGGGTTGGGAGATCAAACCTTTGGAACTTATGGAAAGCGGTGTGGAAAAAATGAGTCGAGAGGTGAGAGGGAGATGAGTAAAGTCAGTCGCTGGCAAAGAAAAGTCGACGAGTATTATAACAACATTGACTCTGTCATTCTATTGGCGGAACTTCTTGAGGCGGGTTTTGCTGTTCAGAAGGTCAGTGATTGTAGAATCGATTCGAGGATACTGGCCGAAGTAGCCGCTACCGAAGAGGTGGTCGAAGTTGATCGCAGCTCCTTAGATGATTTGTATACAGATTCAAACAATGCCTTAGCACTTAGAATATAGTCTTTTGCTAGCCTGTCCCGTATATTGCAATCTAGTTCCTCCGATACTAAGAGTAATCTTAGAGTCGGAGGTTTATTTATGGGAAGAAACGAGAAGCCGAAAAAAGTGGAGTTGTGGAAACAGAAAGCGGACGCGTATTATGAGAAAACGAGTCAATTTGAATTGGCGAAAGACTTGAAAAAGGCCGGGTTTCGGTTCAAAAAAACAAAGAAAGCGTAAATCCCGAGGCTGCACGGGAAAGAAGGAATAGAGGATCGCGATAAGCGGTCCTTATTTTATGGGCGAGTTTGGAAGTTGACAACTTGATTCGCAACATGTTACCTTTTAGTCACATGAATGATAACGTGCCCTATAGGAGGCTATCATATGAACCAGAGCTACCAATGTCGTGTCCAGTTTCAGTCGCCGCCGTCTGTCGTCTACCAAGCGTTGACCACGCCGGAGGGGCTGCGCGGGTGGTGGACGACCGATTGTGAAGTCAATCCGGAGATCGGCGGGGTGCATCGGTTTTATTTTGAAAAGGTGTTGTTTAACGGGATGCGAGTGACGGAGTTGGTGCCGGATCGGGTGGTGCATTGGACCTGTGTGGAAGGCTGGAGCGAGTGGCTGGACACGGAGGTGCTGTTCACCTTGACGGAGACGGCGGACGGTGGGACGGAGCTGTTGTTTGAGCATCGCGGGTTGCAACCGGTACTCAAGTGCTACAAGATGTGCTCGCAGGGCTGGGACAATTTTATCAAGGGTAGCCTACAAGCGTATGTCGACACCGGCAAGGGACATCCGCACGTGCCGAAGTTCGGCTTGATGGGTAAGTTGGCGGGCACGGCGTTTAAAGTGTTTTCGCGTCGTTACTAACACTGGGCGCGTATGGAGGATAACGAGCAAGCGAGCAGACAGGAGGAACCGCGTGTGGAAACGGACAATCTGACGGCGGTGTTCAAGGCGCTGTCGCATCCCGACCGGCGGCAGATCCTCGACCTGTTGCGGCGCGGACCGATGACGGTGAACGAGATCACCGAGCAATTTGCCGTGTCGCGGTTTCAGGTGATGAAGCATTTGGGGCTGTTGGAAGAGGCGCAACTGGTGCTGGTGCGGCGCAAAGGCCGTGAGCGGTTCAATTATTTGAACGCGGTGCCATTGCGGCAGATGTATGACCGCTGGGTCTCGCAGTACGAATCCGGGTTGGCCGGATCGCTGCTGGCTTTCAAAGAACAGATGGAAAAGGGGTCGCAGGAGATGGAACTGACCAAGAAAAACTCGTTCGAGATCGAGATGGAAGTGACGATTCAAGCCCCGCGGGAGAAAGTGTTCGCGGCATTGACGCAAGACATCAACCAATGGTGGGCCTACCGCTTAGGCGGCGAACGGACGTCGACTCTGCATCTGGAGCCGAAGATGGGCGGGCGTTTCTACGAAGACTGGGGCAACGGCGAAGGGGCCGTCTGGGGCACCGTCTACTACTTCCAAGCCCCCGCCGAGATCCGCTTGAACGGCCCGCTCGGGATGAAGGGTGCGGTCAACAGCGACTACTCCTACGTGCTGGAAGAGCAGGACGGGGCGACCGTTTTGAAGCTCTCGCACCAAGCGGTCGGGTTGTTGCAGCCCGATTGGGAGGAAGCCCATCGTCACGGGTGGCAGGAGCTGCTCGGGCAGTTTCTCAAGGAGTTTGTGGAGGAAGGGAAAACACCGGGCGCGTAATTCATCAAAACGGTGAAGTCAAATGCAATGACGAAGCAGACAGGTGTACCGAAGCGTACATCTGTCTTTTTTTGAGCCTAGCAAATTGAGACGATGAGCATGGAACAAGACATTGTAAGCACAATTTATGGGTACGTATGTTCTGTTTTTTATTGCCATACTCGATGTCTCAGGGTATATTATGAATAAGAAAAGTGGGGGTGAAACGAATGACTAGTAACGTTCTCAGAATCGCCTCAGCCCTAAAATCGTTGTATGAGTCGATCTACGGTACCAGCAATGACCTCACCGAAATGAAAATGCACAAACTTCTGTACTTCGCCCAAAAGACTCATTTTAAAAACTTTGGCGAATGGATGATTGAAGAAGAGTTCGAAGGGTGGCAACATGGTCCGGTCAACACGGAAGTTCGCCAATCGTTTCATCACTTGGACCGCTACCAAGGAAGCCTGTCGTTAGAAGAGGAGTACACGTTACGGGAAGTGATTCATGACTACGGCGGCTACACGGCAGGTGGGTTGCGAAATCTCTCTCATCTTGATGCTTGTTACAAGCAGTCTCGGGAAGGTTTGGCTGAGGATGAGCGGGGGAGTCAGGTCATCTCGAAAGAAACCATCATGCTTGACGTCGTCGATCCTGATACGGACTTTTATTCGG
>DASTWJ010000260.1:0-10920 GCA_035776695.1 Bacilli bacterium | reverse complement strand
TTTGTCCGATACCAGCTTCACATTTGGGTTTTCTTCAAGCAGTCTGATCTCATGTTCCGTGAAACGATTGTTTTTGCCCATGTGCGTTACCTCGCTCTTATTCGTTAGTTTGATTATAAACAGAAATGACCCGCAAGAAGGCCACTTTTTTCAAAGTGTCCATCTTACGGGTCATAGTTCACCATCGCTGCAGACAGGGGTACTTTTCTTGCATCAACTCGTCCTAGATCTCATCATCCAGAAGCGCGCTGCCGGTCACGGCCGGGGAGTCGTCGTTGACCAAGATCGTTTCCTTGCACTCCGGGCAGAGCACTTCGATGATCTCATCGTTGGTAAACACATCTTCGTCGACGAACACCGTCTCGTGGCAGTTCGGGCAGGTCATCTCCAGATACTCGATGGCGGTGTCGTCGTCATCCTCGATCGGAAACGCCAACTCATCGAGCTCGTCCTCATCCATGTCATACGCAAGTTCCAAGTCCTCGTCGTACTCGTCGTCGTCGAAGTCGTAGAACTCGTTCTCCAAATCGGTCAAGTCGTCGTCAACCGCCTCTATGTACTCTTCGATTTGGCCGATTGAGCCGTTCATCCGCTCATAAGCGGACGACATGTCCCCGAGCACATCGAGAATGCCGACGAGCACGCGGCCCTCAGGCGACCCTGCGCCCACGTTCAACCCTTCGGCCAAGCCGCGCAAATAGGCCAAGCGCTCTTTGATCTGCTGCATCGTTCCTTCCTCCTCTTCGGCCGCTATCGTGTCGGCGTGTTCTTCTGCATACAGAGACAGTATAGCCTAGTTGCATAAATTTTACACCTATTATCCTCGAACGCCCCACAAAATCAACGCGACCCCGCCCATCACGACCATCATCCGCCAGAATTCCAGCTTGTCGGCCAGGCCGAGCAGCCCGAGCGTCGTCACCATGATCAGCACCGTCGGCCCGACCAGCGCCAACCCGGCGTTGATCATCACCGCTTTTTGCACCGTGCCGAAATACAGCATCAACAGGGCGGCGACGATCTCAATCGAGCCGGAGAGAAAGCGCAACCCGGCCATCCCATACAAGATATGTTCCCGCAAAAAAGACAACATGCCCTCCCCCTCCTTCCTGCCACAAGTCTCTATCTCTACCGTATGCCCGACTGGGACAAGACAGCACAAAAAACCCCGCGGTCGTGAGGACCACGGGGTTTCGATCGTGCGCTTGGCAACTACGCGCGGGACACGTAGTGACCGGTACGGGTGTCGATGATCAGCTTCTCGCCGACTTCGATGAACAGGGGAACTTGAACAACGACGCCGGTTTCCATCGTCGCGTTCTTGGAGCCGCCTTGTGCGGTATCGCCTTTGATGCCCGGTTCGGTTTCGGCAACCGTCAGTTCGACGGTGTTCGGCAGTTCGATGCCGATCGCTTGGCCTTCGTACATCATGATGTGGCACTCCATGTTCTCCAGCAGGTACTTGGTCTCATCTTCCAGGTTGGCAGCGGAGATTTGGAGCTGCTCGTAGGACTCGTTGTCCATGAAGGTGTAGTACTCGCCATCGTTGTACAGGTAGTTCATCGAGCGGGTCTCGATGCGTGCGCGCGGAACCTTCTCGCCTGCGCGGAAGGTCATTTCCTTCACGGCGCCGGTACGAACGTTCTTCAGCTTGGTGCGGACGAACGCCGCGCCTTTGCCCGGTTTGACGTGCAGGAACTCCAGCACGCGCCAGATACCGCCATCATACTCAATCGTTACGCCAGGACGAAAATCGTTGGAAGAAATCATGAAACCTGCCTCCTAATAACCTCTATGGATGTATTACCCGACTATAATAAGTTCTTTCGGGGATTGAGTCAGCACTTCGTTGCCGTGCTCCGTGATGACGATGTCGTCCTCGATCCGCACCCCGCCGAAGTTCGGCAGGTAGATTCCGGGCTCCACCGTAACCACCATGCCCGGTTGAAGCACGTGATCACCTCTAATTGAGAGCGACGGCGCTTCGTGAACCGCCAAGCCGAGACCGTGTCCCAACGTGTGGCTGAACTGTTCGCCGTACCCTTTGGCCGCGATGATGTCGCGAGCCAGCTTGTCCGCCTGAATGCCTGTCAGGCCGGCTTTGATCATCGCCACCGCATGTTCCTGCGCCTCGCGCACGATCTCATAGATCTCGCGCTGCTTCTCAGAAACCTCGCCAAGCACCACCGTACGGGTCAAATCGGAGCAATACCCTTGATAGTATGCACCAAAATCCAACGTCACAAAATCGCCGTGCTCCAAGACCTTCTCGCTCGCCTTGCCATGCGGCAGGGCCGAACGGTGACCCGAAGCGACGATGATCTCAAACGAAGACGACTTCGCGCCCTGTTTGCGCATAAACGTCTCCAGCTCCAGCGAAACCTCCAGCTCGGACATCCCCGGCTTCATAAACCCGAGAATATGCGCGAACGCCGCATCCGCGATGTTCGCCGCCTTTCGCAAAATCGCCAGCTCGCCCTCGTCCTTGACGATACGAAGACCTTCCACCAACCCGGAAGTCGGCACCAGCTCCACACCGCTCAACAACTCGCTAAAGATCGTAAACTGCTCATAGGTCACGAAATCTTTTTCAAAGCCCAACTGCTTCACACCGGTTTGCTCCAACAACTCACGTAGACCAGGTGCTAAACCTTGGGCGGTCACAACCCGACAATGCGGCGCCTGTTCCTGCGCCTGCGTCGTATAGCGACCGTCGGTCAACAACACCGTCTCGTCTCGCTTGACGAGCAGATAGCCGTTGGACCCGGTGAAGCCACTCAAATAATAACGGTTCTCAGGACGCATGACGAGCAGCGCTTCCAGCCCTTGCTCCTCCATGCGCGTCCGCAAACGTGTCAGCCGTTGATCCAAAGCCAACAACCTCCCTCTGCGGTCATTCGTTGCTGCCGAACAACCCGCGTTTCGCAAACTCCTCCAACAACGCATGCAGCGCGAGCGTATACCCCAACGCCCCGAGGCCGGTGATCTGTCCCATCACCACCGGAGCGGTGAGCGACACATGGCGAAACTCCTCTCGCGCATGCACATTCGACAAATGCACCTCGATCGTCGGAATCCGAATCGCGGCCAGACAGTCGCGAATCGCCACACTCGTATGCGTATAAGCGGCCGGATTGATCACAATCCCGTCCACCTCACCGACCGCCGCTTGCAGGCGGTCGATCAGCATCCCCTCATGATTCGACTGAAAAAAATCGATCTCCACCCCGAACCGGTCGGCCAGCGATGCCAGATCGTGATTGATCTGCTCCATCGTCGTCTGCCCGTAGACCCCCGGTTCTCGCGTGCCGAGAAGATTGAGATTCGGTCCATGCACAACCAATACTTTCGCCATACAGGGAAAACCTCCCTAAAAGTCCAAGCAACATTGTACCACGAAAAACCCCCGTTGAACAGTCACAACGCCCATCCTACGCGCATGCTATAATAAAGCCAAATCCTACCGAAACGAGGTGCCCGACATGACCCACCCGACCCGCATCACCCTGATCCGCCACGGCGAAACCATCTGGAACCGCGAACGCCGCATGCAAGGCTCCCAAGACATCCCGCTCTCCGACACGGGCCTTGAGCAAGCCGAAGCCGTAGCGAAACGACTCGCCGCCGACGGCACCACCTACCACCACATCTACTCCAGCCACCTCCGGCGCGCCCACCAGACCGCCGCCACCATCGCTGCGGCCCTGAACCTGCCGCACACCGTCCACGAAGACCTGCGCGAACGCTCCTTCGGCGACCTCGAAGGCCACACCCGCGACCAGATCCTCGACAAATACCCCGACTTCTTCGGCCCCGGCCCCAAACCGCCGATCCCCGGCCTCGAAACCTTCGAGCAAGTGAGCGCCCGCGCCCACCGCGTCATCCACGACCTGATCCAAAACCACACCGACGAACACATCCTGATCGTCTCCCACGGCGGCACAATCAACGCCTTCCTCCACGCCATCTCCGACGGCGCCTACGGCACCGGCGTAAACAAGCTCGGGACCACCTCCCTCACCCACGTCATCCACGAGAAAGACAAAACATGGCACATCAAGAAAGTCGGCTGCACCGAGCACCTCTAATCCCCACAAAAAAGAGGCAGGCGCGATCCGCCTGCCTTCAAAGTCACTAGAGGAGCGATCCTCCTACCTCCAAAGTCACTAGAGAAGCTACCCTCCTACCTCCAAGGTCACTAGAAGAGCGACCCTCCTACCTCCAAGGTCACTAGAAGAGCGATCCTTCTACCTCCAAGGTCACTAGAAGAGCGATCCTTCTACCTTCAAAGCGGTAGATGAGCGACGCGTGCTTGCCACTAAGGTGAGCGAAGGGGAAGATATATCCGTAGGGCGAGATCAGAACGAGAATCCCGACCGCCTTCCCACAATCAGAGGGATTCGAGTTCTCCCGAGCCCGGAGGATATATCTTCCCCGCAGCGGCTATAAAGCAACCCCCCCCGCAGCGGCTATAAAGCAACCACCACACAACGGTTAAACAGCACCCTCGACACGGACGGTCGCCACCGTCCCCACCCCTTTCTCACTCTCAAACACCAACTCTCCCCCCATCGCCTCAACAATCCGAAACGTGACCATCAACCCAAGCCCCGTCCCCCGATCCTTCGTCGAATAAAACGGCTTCCCGAGCCGCTCCAACTCCTCCACCGTCATCCCTTCCCCGTCATCCAAAACCTGCACCACCACATCCCCCTGCTCCCGAAATGCTTTCACACAAACCGTCCCATCCCCCTGCATCGCCTCAATCGAATTCTTGATCAAATTCATCACCGCCTGCTTGAACTTGACCCGATCGGCGACCACAAACAACTCACCCTCCAACTGCTCCTCCAACCTGACCCCGCGCAGATTCGCAAACGACCCCATCACCGTCACGACATGCCCGAGTTCCTGCGCCAGATCCACCCGTTCCTTTTGATCGACTTCCGGCTTGGCAAAATTCAAATAATCGCTGATAATAAACTCCGCCCGATCCAACTCGCTGATCGCCGTCCCCATATACCCGCGATTACGCTCATCCATGCCTTGGCTTGCCAACTGAATAAACCCGCGCACCACCGTCAACGGGTTTCTCACCTCATGCGCAATCGAAGCGGCCAGCTCCGAGATGATCGACAACTTCTCCGACCGCTGGACCTCCTCGCGCATCTTCTCATTTTCAAAAATCACTTCCAACAAAGCCACCGCGCACAACATCGCCACCGCATACGTCAGCGCATACAACGAATAAAACCAGACCCCTTTCCCGGCCATATACCCCAGATCATGCCGATCCCAAAAATAAAACGCGATCGACGTCATCACAAACACATAACACCCCAGCGACACCGCCGCGCTCCCCACCAACTTGCGCACCCGACTCCACACCAGAAACCGCCGACGCAGCAACCAAACCAGCGGAAACAACACCAGCACATCGGCCACCACCGTATAAAACGCCATTCCCCCGCCGAGATTCAACCGATACCCCAGCGACAAAACGGTCGCCACGAGCCCACCGCGCACCCCGCCATAAAGAATCGCCACCAAAAACGGAATCCAACGCAGATCCCACATAAACTCATCCCCGACATTGATCGGATACGTCATACACAAACAAGCGGACACCCCGCACAAAGCCCCGAGCACCCACTGCGACTTATGTGTCTTGGTCCGCACCCGATCCACCATGAAAATCTGATAGAAAAACACCGGAGACAAAATCAACAACAAATTCATCAACAAATCTCGAAACAAATCAGCAAACAAAAGGAGACCCTCCGTCCCAACACATTCAAATACTGTTGAAAATAGTCCAATCGTACTATATGAGAGAACGTTTACAAATATACGAAACCCAAGACCCCTTTGTCAATTAAAAAAGACCTTTCACAGGATAAACCTGTAAAAGATCCTTTTCCCCTACCTAGAACCCGTTACAAACTTACAGCTCCGCCTTGAACTCATACCGCAACACCGGGTTGCGCGCAGCCGTCGTCTCATCCAAGCGGTTGACCTTGGTGTTATACGGCGCGTTCTTGACCATCTCCGCATCCGCTTCCGCTTCCTTGGCGATCTGAATCATCGCCTCGCAGAAGTGGTCGAGCGTCTGCAGATTCTCCGTCTCGGTCGGCTCGATCATGATCGCTTCCTCCACGTTGAGCGGGAAGTAGATCGTCGGCGGATGCACCCCGAAATCGAGCAGGCGCTTCGCCAGGTCGAGCGTCTTCACGCCATATTCCTTCTTCAGACGGCGACCGGACAGCACGAACTCATGCTTGCACACCTGATCGTACGGCAGGTCGAAGTGCGGCGCGAGGCGGCGCATCATGTAGTTGGCGTTGAGCACCGCGTCTTCCGTCACGCGCTTCAAGCCGTCCGGACCCATCGTACGGATGTAGGAGTAGGCGCGAACGTTGATGCCGAAGTTGCCCCAGAAGCCTTTGACCTTGCCGATCGATTGCGGACGATCCCAGTTCAGCACGAACTGATCGCCTTGCTTTTCGAGGCGCGGCTTCGGCAGGAACGGGATCAGTTCCTTCTTCACGCCGACCGGACCGGAACCCGGGCCGCCACCGCCGTGCGGAGTGGTAAACGTCTTGTGCAAGTTGAGATGCACTACGTCAAAGCCCATGTCGCCCGGGCGCGCATAGCCGAGGATCGCGTTCGCGTTCGCCCCGTCGTAGTAGAGCAGGCCGCCCGCTTCGTGCACGATCTCCGCGATCTCGATGATCTGGTCTTCGAAAAGGCCCAGTGTCGACGGGTTGGTCAGCATCAGCGCCGCCGTGTCTTCGTTGACCGCTTGGCGCAGCGCGTCGAGATCGACACCGCCGCGATCGTTCGACTTGACGGTGACGGTGCGATAGCCCGCAACGGTCGCCGACGCCGGGTTGGTGCCGTGCGCCGAGTCCGGCACGATGACGGTCGTGCGCTTCTCGTTGCGCGACTCGTGGTAGGCACGGATCATCATCAGGCCGGTCCACTCACCGTGCGCACCCGCTGCCGGTTGCAACGACACTTCGTCCATGCCGGTGATCTCCGCCAGCTCTTGCTGCAAGTTGTACATCAGTTCCAACGCGCCTTGTACCGTCTCTTGCGGCTGGAGCGGATGGATTGAAGCAAATCCCGGGATGCGCGCCATTTTTTCGTTGCGCTTCGGGTTGTATTTCATCGTGCAGGAACCGAGCGGGTAGAACCCGTCGTCGATGCCGTGGTTGCGCTTGGACAGTTCGGTGAAGTGACGCACGAGGTCGAGCTCGGACAGCTCCGGCAATTCCGCCGGGGTCTCACGCAGGTAGCCGGCCGGGATCAGGTCTTCCATGTTCTCTTCCGGCACGTCGAGTTCCGGCAGCGAATAGGCGATACGGCCGGGGACGCTCAGTTCGAAAATGAGGGCTTTGTCTTTCTCTTGACGCATTACAGGATCGCCTCCAGTCTTTCAGCCAGCAAGTCGATGTCTTGCTTGGAACGCAGTTCGGTGACGGCAAGCAGCATCGCGCCTTCATACTCGGAGTAGGAGAGGCCGAGGTCGTAACCGCCGACGATGTGGCTTTCGAGCAGCTTCTTGTTGATCTCTGCGACGTCGCCTTTCAGCTTGATCGCGAACTCGTTGAAGAACGGCAACCCGTCAAACAGCGGCTCGACACCGGGGATCGCGGTCAGGCGCTTGTAGGCGTAGTGCGCTTTTTGCAAGTTTTGCTTCGCCACTTCCCGCATGCCTTGTTTGCCCATGTAGGACGCATAGACGGTCGCCGCCAACGCGCAGAGCGCTTGGTTCGAGCAGATGTTGGACGACGCCTTCTCGCGACGGATGTGCTGTTCGCGCGCTTGCAGCGTCAGGACGAACGCACGGCGACCGTCGAGGTCGGTGGTTTGACCGACCACGCGACCCGGGATGCGGCGGACGTGTTCTTTTTTCGTCGCGAGGATGCCGAGGTACGGGCCGCCGAACGATACGTTGTTGCCCAGCGATTGCCCTTCGCCGACGACGATGTCAGCTCCGAGCTTGCCCGGCGCTTCGAGCAGCGCGATCGCCACCGGGTTGACGGAGACGACGAGCAGCGCCTTCTGCGCGTGCGCCATGTCACCGATCTTGCGGATGTCTTCGATGCCGCCGAAGAAATTCGGGTATTGGACGAAGACGCCTGCGACGGTGTCATCCAGTTTCGCTTCCAGTTCGTTCAGGTCGACGAGGCCGTTTTCCAGACCGACTTCCACGACTTCGATGTTTTGCCCGTAGGCGTAGGTCTTCAACACTTCGCGGTATTCCGGGTTGACGGAACGCGCGACGATCACTTTCGAACGGCGGGTCGCCGAGCAGGAGATAAACGACGCTTCGCCAAACGCGGTCGGGCCGTCATACATCGACGCGTTGGACACGTCCATGCCGGTCAGTTCGCACATGATCGTCTGGTATTCGAAGATCGCTTGGAGCATCCCTTGGGAGATCTCCGGCTGGTACGGGGTGTACGCCGTGAAAAACTCGGAGCGAGAGACGATCGAATCGACGACCGACGGGATGAAGTGCTGGTAGGCACCGGCGCCGAGGAAGTTGATGTTCTCCTCCAGGTTGACGTTTTGGTTCGCCAGTTGGTTGAAGTAACGAGTCAACTCCATCTCCGACAGTTCTTTCGGCAGATCGAGGTCGCGTCCCAGACGCGCTTTTTCCGGAATGTCTTCAAACAGCTGTTCGACCTTCTCGATGCCGAGGAAATCAAGCATCTTCTTGCGGTCGGCTTCGGTGCTCGGAATGTAACTGAACTTGTTCACGAGATGCCCTCCCCTTACTTCTGACGCTTATAGAATGGAGTTTTGATGATGACAGCCTTCACCGGCTTGTTGCGGATGATCACGTCGAGCTCTTGGCCGATCGTCGCGTACTGCGTATCGATCAGCGCGAGGCCGATGTTCTTCTTCACAGTCGGGCCCATCGTACCGGTCGTCGTTTCGCCGATCTTCTCGCCGTTCACCTGCACCTCATAATGCGTGCGCGGGATGCCGCGTTCGATCATCTCGAAGCCGACCAGTTTGCGCTTCAAGCCTGCTTCCTTCTGCTTCGCCAGCGCCGCTTTGCCGATGAAGTCTTCCTTGTCGAGCTTCACGAAGAAGCCGAGACCCGCTTCCAGCGGCGAGATGTCGGCCGTGATCTCTTGGCCGTACAGCGGCAGACGCGCTTCAAAGCGGAGGGTATCGCGCGCGCCCAAGCCGATCGGCAGCACGCCGTCTTCCTTGCCCGCTTCCAAGATCGCCGCCCACAGCTTGGCAGCGTCAGAAGCGTCGCAGTATACTTCAAAACCGTCCTCGCCCGTGTAGCCGGTGCGGGAGACGAGCGCCTTCACGCCCGCGACATCCACTTGATCGGCGAACCAGAAGAATTTGATCTGGCTCAGGTCGTAGGAGGTCAGCTTTTGCAGGGTTTGCTCCGCCAGCGGGCCTTGCAGCGCCAGTTGCGCCATCTCCGCCGACGCGTTGGTCAATTCGACATCGCCGAACGCGTTTTGCTTGACCCAGTCGAAGTCTTTCTCGATGTTCGCCGCGTTGACGACGAGCAGGTATTGGTCATCGGCCATCTTGTAGACGAGCAGGTCGTCGACACAGCCGCCGTTTTCGTAGCACATCGGCGAGTACAGCGCTTGGCCGACCGCCAGTTTCGAAGCATCGTTGGTCACCCACTTTTGCACGTTCGCCAGAGCGTCTTGCCCTTTGACGAAGATCTCGCCCATATGCGAGACGTCAAACAGCCCCGCCCGCGTGCGGACCGCTTCATGCTCCTCCAGAATCGAGGAAAATTGCACCGGCAACGCCCAGCCGCCAAAGTCGATGATCTTGCCGCCATATTGCGGGTAGACCTCGAACAGCGGCGTTTTTTTCAAGTTTTCCACGCCATTACCTCCTCACGGTGAGTGAAAAAATGCAGCAAAAAAGGAGACACGAGGGCCTTGTTCCCAAAGCCCCGGTCTCCTCTGTCCGCTTACCTGAGAGTTCCCCTCGCAAGGACACGAAAAAAAGCGCCCTGACGAAGTTTCCCCGTGGGTGGCCGCCTCCTCGTGAGGAACGGCACTCTCCAGAGATGCGTCCCGCGACGGTCCTCGTGCCTGAGAGATTCGCGCAGGTCCTTGGGGTGGACGGCGCTTGCTCCTTCGGCGTTGCAACGAACGATTTTCCATAAAGGAAAATACGAACATTGCAAGCTCTCCCGCCAGCGATCATTCGCATATGATAGATTCTCGCTACCATCATAACACATCTTGGGGGAGTTGGAACCGTCCCTCGAAAAATTTTCCCTGATTCGGGTCATACTATCCAGACAAACGTTGAGCGGAGGTGGAATCGCTTGGAAAAAACACGCTTTCTCCCGAAGATGGAGTGGACTGAAGACGAGTTGAAACAGAGTTTCGCCGAGCGAGTCGACAACGACGACTGGGACGATTGGGAGCTGTTCCGCCTGGCGCTCGAAGCGGAGAAGTCGCGGACGGTGCCGAACTTCGATCAACTGCTCTGCCTGCAGCAGTTGCCGGAGATCACGCCGTTCCCGCATCAGATCGACACGGCCAAGAAAGTGCTGAACGACCTGCACGGACGGGCGATCCTCGCCGATGAAGTCGGCTTGGGCAAAACGATCGAAGCCGGCCTCGTGCTCAAGGAATACCTGATCCGCGGGCTGATCCGCAAAGTCCTGATCCTCGTTCCCTCCTCCCTCGTCATCCAGTGGGTACGCGAGTTGAACCAGAAGTTCAAGATCAACGCGTGGGCGCAGAAGAACGTCTACTCGTGGACCGACTACGACATCGTCGTCTCCTCGATCGACACCGCCAAGCGCGACAACCACCGCGACATCGTGCTCGGTGAGGAATGGGACATGGTGATCGTCGACGAGGCGCATAAGCTGAAGAATAAAAAATCGAAAAACTGGGAGCTGAT
>DASTWJ010000259.1:0-14287 GCA_035776695.1 Bacilli bacterium | reverse complement strand
CGGGATTCGCTCGGCGATTCCTGCCATCTTTTGTGGTAGGATGAAAGAGTATATCGCCGATGAAGAAGGCGGGATGCGTTACGTCTGACATCCCCCTTGATCCATAGATGTTTCTCTGCCTGATTTTATCATTGTTTGAGGCCCATCACCAAGAGAAGGAGTCGAGTTTTCATGAACGATGTGGTGCGTTACGAGAAGATAGCCGAAGAGAAGGTCGCGATCTTGCGCATCGATCGCCCGGAAGCGAGCAACGCGATCAACACCGCCGTGATGGAGGGCTTGGCGGCCGGTCTGGCGCAGGCGCGGGAGGATGTGGACGTTCATGTGCTGATCCTGACCGGCACGGGGAACCGCGTGTTCATTGCCGGCGGCGACTTGAAAGAGTTCCACGCCGAACTGACCAGCGAAGAGATCGTGTATGAAAAAATGTCGCAGATGCGCCGCGTCTTGGAGGAGATCGCCCACTTCCCGAAGCCGGTGGTCGCAGCGGTCAACGGCGCGGCTCGCGGCGGTGGCGGCGAAGTGGCGTCCGCTTGTCATTTTCGCATCGGGGCGGAGACGGCGACGGTCGGTTTCGTGCAGGTCAAGCTCGGCATCGCGCCCGGCTGGGGCGGTGGCATCTGCCTGCAGCGCATCGTCGGACGGCAGAAGGCGCTGTCGCTGATCCTGAGCGGCGATGTGCTCGACGCGCACCGAGCGGAGCGGATCGGATTTTTCGACGAAGTGGTGCCGGCCGAGAGCTTGATGGCGCATGCGAAAACGTTCGCCAAGAGGTTGGCAAACAACTCGCCGCAAGCGGTCCAAAGCCTGCTCGCTCAATGGCGGGAAGCGGACACCCTTCCTTTAAAAGAAGCGATGGAACGGGAAAGCCGCCTCTGCGCGAAGCTTTGGATGACCCCCGAGCATGACGCAGCCGTCGAAGCGTTTCTCAAACGGAAAGAACGAAAGGGTTGAGCTAGCAGATGAACGGAATGTTAACGCTGGCGGAACAACTACGCGGTCTGAACCAAATGCTCTCCTCCCGCCGACGGGAACAGGAGCACCGCAACGCCATTCGCGCCGCGCTGGAGACGAACGTCGGCGAGTTTCTTCTGGCTCGCAAGCTGCAAGAGTCCGACACAGCGAACCTTTTTCAAGGGCGGGCGTTGGTCGGGGTGGACGGATCGGTGAACCAGTTTGGCGGCACCTATCCCTACTCGATCCACCTGTTCAAGTCGCTGGCGAAATCGACGGTGCCTAGCCGCAAGACGGGTGAGAGAGCTGTGGAAAAAGTGTCGCTGCTCTCGCCTTTGCGCGCCGATGATGTCAAGGAAGTGCGGCGGATTCTGGAGGAGCGGCGGCAGGAGATTCGCGTCGCGCCGCAGGATGAGGTGGAATTGGAGCGCGAGTTGGCCGAGCAGCAGGCGTTTCATCTGTTGTGTGACCAGCAGATGGTCGAGATGGAGCTGGTGGCGGCGATCGAGGCGCTGGAGGCGTTCGACCCTTTCCTGATGCTGATGGATGGCGGGTTTTCGCGGCTCAAAGGCAAAGGCGGCGAGTTGTGGGAGCAGTTCGTGGAGAAGGCACTCGACCGCGACACGATCATCGTCGGGGTGATCGAGGAAGTCGGGTCGTATCGCCTGCGCTCGCGGATCGATGACGAGGACTTGCTCGACCGCTTCGTCCGCGGGCATGACCGCGAGATTCTCTTCGGCACGCTGGAGCCGGGGGAGTGGTTGAAGACGAGCTTGGACAAGCCGATCAAGAATGATTTCTACACGGTGTTCACTCGCCTGTCCGACCTGCCGCAAGCGGGGGCGTGCGATTTTTTGCGCGAACAGGCGGGCGTGGTGGAGGACATTCTTGATTTTCTCTATACGATCACGCCGAGCAAGTCGCGGGGGATTCCCTTGTGGCTGGATATCGTCGATGCGGAGGCGCGGTTGACCAAGAAGCAGATCGACCTGATCGTGAACACGAATCTCGATCAGGCGAACATCGAGTCGTTTTTGCGGCCGCAACGGGAACGGAGGGACTTTTAGGAGATGCAGATCGTCGGGCAAACCACGCAGATTGAAGCATGGGTCGCGTCACGCACGCGCAAATTCCACATGAACGAGATCCTGATCATCGAAGACCGCGACCATCGCGCGCCGAAAGCGGAAGTGGTGGAGACGAAGACGTTCAACCGCTACATCCCGCTCGCGTCCGAGCAGAACCAGCTCGTCGACGATTCGGTGCTGGCGGGGTTGCGCCATGTCGGGTATTCGATTGATGATGAAGAGATCAACTTGGCCAAAGTGCGACTGTTGGAGGAGTTGTCCACGCCGATCAAGGTCGGGTGTTCCGTGCGGGTGCCGGAGTTTTATGAAGTGGAACAGTTGCTCGTCAAGCGTCGTCCGCAGGACGGGTTGACGCTCGGGGTGATCCAAGGCACGGCGGAGATCGCCAAAGGGATGCCGGATGACTTGCTGGGCGTGGCGCCCCTTTTTGACAAAGAGACGGGCGTGCAGGAGCAAAACGGGGTGCCGTTCGTGTTCGACTACCGCTCGATGGACCAGTATCCGCATGTCGGGATCTTCGGCGGTTCGGGGTCGGGCAAGTCGTTCGGGACGCGGGTGCTGCTCGAAGAGCTGATGGCGAAGCAGATCCCCACGGTTGTATTTGACCCGCATTATGAGTTGACGTTCGATCAGGAGTTTCCGGGGCTTCCGGAAGCGTTTCGCCAGTCGTTTCGCAAAAAGTTCGTCACGCTGGAGGCCGGTACCGACATCGGGGTCGAGTTCTCCGAGTTGAGCGGGGATGATGTGGTGTCGCTGCTTCGCGCTTCCTCCGGCTCGATCACCGACGCGATGGAAACGGCGATCAAGGCGCTGCACAAGAACAAGGACAGCTACCTGTCGTTCTCTTCGCGGATGTCGAACATGGCCGAAGCGTTGGACAACGAGGAGCAGGTGCGCAAGGACTTCAAAGAGTCCGAATACCTCAAGCCGGATGAAAAAGAACGCGTGGAGACGCTGTTCCATCTGCTGAAAACCTACAAGGACAAGGTCGGCGGCTTCTCCGGCACGCTCCGTTCTGTCATGCGCCGCCTGCATCGGTTGGAGATGGAGGGCGTGTTCACCGGCGCGGGCACGAAGAAGGTGGAGGAAGCGTTCTTCAAGCGGCAGTTGGTCGTCATTCGCGGCTCGATGTATTTCCTGAACGTCTTCGCGTTCTACGTCGTGCGCAAGCTGTACCGCAAGCGTCGCGAATACCGCGATTCAATTCAAAAGGGGCGACCGATCGAAGAGAAGTTCCCGCCGTTCGTGATCATCACCGACGAAGCGCACAACTTTGCGCCGAAAGGGGACATCCCCGCACCCGCGAAGGGCATCCTCAAGGAGATCGCGCAGGAAGGGCGCAAGTACGGCGTTTTCCTCGTCTTCGCCACGCAGCGTCCGGCGTTGCTCGATGACACGATCACGGCGCAGCTTTCGACGAAGCTCGTCTTCCGCACGGTGCGTTCCGTGGATATTGCCGTCATTAAGGAAGAGACGGACATCACGCCGGAAGAAGCGGCGCGGTTGCCTTATCTCTCGTCGGGCACGGCGTTTATTTCCTCGGCCATTACGGGGCGGACGACTTCCGTACGGATTCGCGTCTCCAAGACGACATCGCCGCACTTCAAGAACCCGTTTGAAGAGTTGGAGGAGGCGTTTGCGGAGGAGGACGGCAAGATGTGGGAGGCGATCGCACCGTCTCTGCCCATCGACGCTTTTAACCTCAACGCCTATCTGACCGAAATCGGGCGCAAAGTCGGGCGAGCAGTTACGCACGATGAGTTGGCTCATGCGCTGGACGAACTCGCCGACCAAGGGAAATTGGTGCGCGAGGACACGCCGTTCGGGTCGCGCTATCGAAAAGGGTAGCGGGAAGCAGGAATTTTTTACCGCAGACGGAAAAGGTTATAGATGGAGTGAAGACGACCAAGGAGGGTTTCTGATGAATTCTCATGAAATCGACTATAAACTGTACGGCGACGACATGCAGTTCGTCGAGATCGAACTCGATCCAGAGGAGAGCGTGATCGCCGAAGCGGGCGCACTGATGATGATGGAAGATGCGATCCATATGGAGACGATCTTCGGCGACGGTTCGTCCAACCAAGGCGGCGGCTTTATGAACAAACTGTTCGGAGCGGGCAAGCGCCTGCTCACGGGGGAAAGCCTGTTCATGACCGTGTTCACCAACGTCGGGAAGGGCAAGCGCCACGTCTCGTTCGCCGCGCCGTATCCCGGCAAGATCGTGCCGATGGACTTGAGCATGATGGGCGGAAAAGTGATCTGCCAGAAAGACGCGTTCCTCTGCGCGGCGAAAGGCGTTTCCGTCGGCATCGATTTCCAGCGCAAACTGGGCACGGGCTTTTTTGGCGGGGAAGGCTTTATCATGCAGAAGCTCGAAGGCGACGGGATGGCGTTCATCCACGCGGGCGGCACGATCTTTCAGCGCGAGTTGAAGCCGGGCGAGGTTCTGCGCATCGACACCGGCTGTCTGGTGGCGATGACGAAGGATGTCAACTATGACATCCAGTTTGTCGGCGGTGTGAAGACGGCGCTGTTCGGCGGGGAAGGGTTGTTCTTCGCCACTTTGAGCGGCCCCGGCACCGTTTGGGTGCAATCGATGCCGTTCTCGCGCCTCGCGTCGAAAGTGTTCGCGGCGATGCCTCGAAACGGCGGGCACAAGGGCGAAGGCAGCTTGCTCGGGTCGTTGGGTAACTTGTTCGAAGACTAGGTTTTCGCCCCTCGTTTTCGCGGGGATGTAGGAATTTGTCGCTTGGCTGTGGAAAAAGGTAGAGCAGAGAGTTGAAAGAGGGAGGCTCGACCTTTATGAAAAAAGTGCTTGTGACGGCGCTTTTTGTCGCGATTATCGCGCTTGGGTATATGCAAAAGGACTACTTGATGGATCTGATTCATCAAGGCGGTGTGCTGGCCGTCGTGATTTCGATGCTGCTGGTGGCGATCTGCGTGTTCTTCCCGGTGGTGCCGTTCATCCTGCTCGTCGGGATTCTGGCGGTGGTCTTCGGGACCGTGCCGGCTGCGGCGATCACGCTTGGCGGCGTGCTGATCGGGACGAACGTGATGTTCCTGATGGCGCGGTACGGCTTTCGCGATTGGGCGCAGCGCACCTTGGATCGATACCCCAAGGCCAAGGAATACGAAGGCTTTTTTGAAAAGAATGCGTTTCTCTCCGTGTTCGGCGTGCGCGTCGTGCCGGTGGTGCCGACCCAAGTGGTCAACATCCTGACCGGCATCTCCAAAGTACCGTGGGTGATCTTCTTCACCGCCACCCTGCTCGGCTCGATTCCGCGGATCTTGGTGTTCGCGTTTATCGGGCAGTCGTTTCAGACGGACAAGACCACGTCGTTTATCACCTATGGGGTGTATATGGTCGTGATCATGATCCTCGTCTCGGTGTTTATGAAGCGGTGGAAGCAAGGGGAGCGGAAGTAGTACGACGAGATAGAAGAGAAGAAGCCCTGTACATGTTAAGTGTACAGGGCTTCTCTTATTAATTATATTGCGTCTTGCCAAACGTGCGTTCTCTCGTATAATTTTACCTATCACAACCGAATAGGCTCCTTAAGGGTGATCGGCTCACTCCCTCGCGAAAGGGGGTGAGAGAATGACGGAATACCAAGCAATTCATCTGATGCTGACGTTCGGGCTTCTGATCATTGCCATTCTGTCTTTCGAAAAGAAAAAGAAATAGATCACCCTTAAGCACACCAGCTTCGTGATCTATTTCACCCAGAAAAATGAGCCGACACCCTTAACGGGGCATCAGTTGTGTGACCAGAGGTGTTAGCCGCACCTTTGGTCTTTCTTTTATTATAGGCACATCTCCACATTTTTACCACCCATATTTTTAGGTGTATGAGGCAGGAAAGGCTTCGCTAGACGTGGAAGTAGACATAACGTAACTCCATTAGAAACGGAGGGTCCCCTCCTTATTATGAAACTACTCTATCTAACCGACACGCACATCCGGGCGAGTTCTCCGCAGAACCGCACGGATGATTTTGTGGAAACGTTGAAAAACAAGTTCCGGGAAGTCAACGAAATCGCCCGACGGGAGCAGGTTGATGCGATCTTACATGGCGGTGACTTTTTTGATATTCCGTCGCCGTCCTTGTCCGTCTGCGGCGATTTTGTCTCGCTGATGAGCCAAGCGGGCGTGCCGATCTACGGCATCGCGGGCAACCATGACGTCTTCGGGCACAACCCCGATACGTTGCCGCGTACGGTGCTCGGCTTTATCGACCGCATTGGCGTAGTGAAGCTGATTCACCCCGGACAGCCGCTCTTTTTGGAAAAAGACGGCTTGAAAGTGCAGGTCAGCGGTCAGCACTACCACTACGACCTCGACCGTCGCGACCCGCGGTTGGACTATGTGATCGACTCCGTGGAAGCGGATATCGGCATCCATCTCGTACACGGTATGCTGATGGACAAAGCCTTCATGGAAGGTGTCGCCCACACCCGCGTCGACCAGATCGTCGACACCAAGGCGCACCTCACGCTCTGCGGTCACAACCACCTCGGGTGGCCGGAGATTCGCCATGACGGGAAGATCTTCTACAACCCGGGCGGCTTCGTGCGCCTGTCGAACCATCCGAACGACGCGTCGCGTCGGCCGCAAGTGCTCCTGCTCGACATGACGAGCGGCGAGTTGCAGATCAAGAAGATCAAGCTGAAGTCCGCGCCGCCCGGCGACGAATGCCTCGACCGCTCGAAGAATGAAGAGGCGGCGTTTATGCAACAGCGTCTCGCCGAGTTCGTCCAAGGCATCAAGGCGGCCGGCGACTACAAGGTGATCGACATCGAAGCGATCATCGACGAGATCGCCGGGCGCGACGGGTTGCCGGGCGAAGTGCGGGAAGAGGCGATGGGTCGCATCGCCGCCGCCCAAGAACGTCTGTCGATGGGGGAGAACGCACGATGAGCCAAACGATCATTCGCAACCTGCGCATCGAAAATTTTCAATCGCACGCCCTGACCGAGCTGGCGTTTGACGACGGGTTGAACGTGATCGTCGGCGCGTCCGACCAAGGCAAGTCGGCGGTGATCCGCGCTCTGCGCTGGCTGCTCTACAACGAGCCGCGCGGCTCCGACTTCATCCGCGTCGGCGCGACTCAATGCCGCGTGACCGTCGAGCTGTCGGACGGGTCGAAAGTCACGCGGGAACGCACGCCCTCCAAGAACCGCTACATCGTGACGAAAGCGGACGGAGACGAGCAGATCTATGAAGGCTTCGGCAACACGGTACCGCGCGAAGTCAGCGACGTGACCGGTGTCGCCAAGGTCATGCTCGACGAGGACACGGAGACGATTCTGCACCTCGGCACCCAATTGGAACCGGCCTTCATGCTGTCCGAACCGGGCTCGGTCAAGGCGAAGGCGATCGGGCGACTGAACGGCGTTCACATCATCGATGCCGCCTCGCGCGATACGCACCGCGACCTGACACGGCAATTGCAGGAGGAAAAGGGGATCAAAGAGCAACTGGAAGAGACGGAACAGGAGCTCGAACAGTTCTCCGACATTCCTTATTTGGAAAATATCCTGTTGCTCGTGGAAGAGAAGCAAGCGCGGCTGAAGGACTTGAAGTCGCGCAAAGAACGCTTGGAAATCCTCACCCGCAAGCATCGAGAAGTCGAAGCGGCTCTGGATCAGACCTCGTTGATCCTGTCGCAAACCGAGCATCTGGACCGCGCCGCCTTGCATGTGGAACGCGCCGTGTCGCAGCAAGGAAAAGCCCTGCGCCTGAACCAGTTCCGGGGCAAGTTGGAGCAGAATCGGCAAGGGCTGGCGCAGACAGACAACGTGCTTCAAGGCACCGCGGGTCTCGAACAGGCTGCAACCCGCCTCCAGCAAAGTGAAACTCTGCTAGGCAAGCACCATCGCCTCGCCCGTCTATCCACGGTCTATGGACAGGTGGTACAGGTAAAAGGTCGCTTGGAAGCCGTTCTGGATCGCACGCAGCATCTGGATGAAGCGGCCGGCAAAGTCGCTCGCCTCGACGCGACCAAAGGGCATCTCACCTCCCTGCTCGCGCTGCGCCAGAAAAAGCACGACACAGAGAACCTTTTGCAGAAAATCGATCATGTGCTGGTGCGGACGCAGGGAGTCCCGCAAGCGACAGGGCAGTTGGAGCAGGTGGTGAACAAGCGACAGAAAGCGCTTTGGCTGCGGGAGGTCAACGGCAAGAAGCAGGAGGTCGAGCGGCAGTTGCAGGTGCTGGGGAACGTCTTGTCCCGCCTGCAAGCGTTGGACCGGGCGGAGATGAACTTGCATCGTCTGGCTCAGTTGACCGAACGCCAGCAACGTTTGCAAAAGATCCACGCCGGGCTCTGGGATGTTGGAGATCGTTTGGGCAAAGCGGACGTGTATCTGAAGACGAATGCTTTGGAGATTCAAGAGAAATTGGCCGATTACGAAGACGAGCTGAAGCAGTCCGGTACGTGTCCTGTCTGCTTTACGCCGATCGATGAACATACGAAAGCCCGTTTGGAAGAGGAATTTACAACCCAAGGAGGTTTCGCCCGATGAGCACCGCGATGGAAAACAAACTGTCTACCTTGAAAGAAGCGCTCGACAAAGCGAAAGACATGCGTTACAAAGCGGAAGTCCGCAAAGAAAACCTGCTCAAGCAGCAGGAGGAAATCCTCGAACAGATCCGTGCGGAACAGGTCAACCCCGATTCGCTCGACCAGGAGATCGCGAAGCTGGAGCAGGAGATCGCGCAGTTGGCCGATGAAGTGGAGTCGTTGATTCCGTGGGACCTGATCAAACAGGCGTAGGAGGGGCATGATGAGCCAATCCGCAACGATGCAAGAGCTGGACGGTGCGATCGCCAAACTGCGCGATCATTACCACACGCGTTTGGGGGAGAAAAACGCCGTCGAGCGGAAAAAAGCGCAGTTGGAAGAGCGTTTGGCCGCCAAGCGAGTGGACATCGAAAAGCTGCAACAGGTTAAGATCCTGCTGCAGGAGTCGTCCGCGTTCGCTCGTGAACAGGCGCGGCGGCAGATCGAGACGATGGTCACCAACGCCCTGCAGTTTATCTTCGGGGACAAAGACATGGAGTTTCGCGTCGTAATCGAGGAAGTGCGCGGTCGGGCGGAAGGGGAGTTTCTCGTCGTCTCGACCTATGGCGGCGAGATTCCCGTACAGACCCGCCCGCAGGATGCGCGTGGCGGCGGGGTGGTCGACGTGATCTCGCTGGCGCTTCGTGCGGCGCTGTTGCATGCCAACCGGCCGCGGTTGGACGGCCCGATCATCTTGGACGAGCCGGCGAAACACGTGTCGGAGGAGTATTCGCGTCAGGTGGCGGAGTTTCTGAAGCAGATCTCGACGGCGTTTGGACGGCAGATCATCATGGTCACGCACAACCAGCATTTGGCAAACACGGGAGATACTGCTTACATGGTCGAAATGCGTTCCGGGAAAAGCTATGTACGAGTCTTTAACAGCGTCGAAGAGGCGTAGAGCTTTAGGGCTTGCGATACGTACATGGTGAACAAGGAGGATGGGCGCATGGATACGATGGGACGACATGTGATCGCCGAACTGTGGGAGTGCGATCAGCAGATGCTAAACGATCAGGCGAGCGTCGAGCGCATCATGGTCAACGCGGCGCTGGAGTCGGGGGCGGAAGTCCGCGAGGTGGTGTTCCACAAGTTTTCGCCCCATGGGGTGAGCGGCGTGGTGATCATCTCGGAGTCGCACTTGACGATCCACTCGTTTCCGGAGCACGGGTATGCGAGCATCGACGTGTACACCTGCGGCGATCGGATCGACCCGAACGTGGCCTGCGACTATATCACGCAAGGACTGCGCGCCGGCCGCAAGGAGTCGATTCAGATTCCACGCGGCGTGGGGCACTTTGAAGACAAGATCGAAAAGGTGGAGATTCTCCGCCAACAATAAGAGAATACGCGCCGGAAAAGGAGAAACTCGACCGCGGAAGAGTTTCTCTTTTTTTGCAGAAAAAAGCACTTGCTTTTCGATGGCGGAGAGCATATAATCAATCTTGTCCCCACGAGAAATACGGTGGTGCGGGACGCGAGAGTTTGGGGAATTAGCTCAGTGGTAGAGCACTACGCTGGCAGCGTAGGGGTCAGGGGTTCAAGTCCCCTATTCTCCACCAACATTCGGAGGTTTAGCTCAGCTGGGAGAGCATCTGCCTTACAAGCAGAGGGTCGGCGGTTCGATCCCGTCAACCTCCACCATTTAAGGAAGCCCCGCTAAAACCGCGACCGTCCGGGTCGCAACGCGGGATACATGCTTCCTGCATGTATGGAGCTGTGGTGTAGAGGCCTAACATGCCTGCCTGTCACGCAGGAGACCGCGGGTTCGAATCCCGTCAGCTCCGCCATTTTTATAACTTGCACACACCTTCGGGGTGATGCGGCTCGGTAGCTCAGTCGGTAGAGCAGAGGACTGAAAATCCTCGTGTCGGCGGTTCGATTCCGTCCCGAGCCACCATACTTGAAACGGCGCACACCAAGCGCCGTGTGCGGAAGTGGCTCAGGGGTAGAGCATCGCCTTGCCAAGGCGAGGGTCGCGAGTTCGAATCTCGTCTTCCGCTCCATTTTACAACTCATCTGGTGGCATAGCCAAGTGGTAAGGCGTGGGACTGCAAATCCCTGACCCCCGGTTCAAATCCGGGTGCCACCTCCACCCTATACGCGACCGTAGCTCAGAGGGAGAGCACTACCTTGACACGGTAGGGGTCATAGGTTCGATTCCTATCGGTCGCACCATACAAACAAAAAGGCACTCGGATGAGTGCCTTTTTGTTTGTACCTTACATGAATGAGAATAACAAGAGGGCACCCGGTGTGGGTGCCCTCTTGTTATTAAGGGACCGACGGCAACGTTACACCATCGCCCCTTGAATCTCCTCCTGATAAGGAGACTCCCCGAACGCCAAGTGCTGCTTCCAATCCAGCAACCCTTCATCTCTACGTCCCAATTGCAACAGACAAGCCCCACGTTGGAAATACACCTCGGCCGGATCATCCGTTTGCAAACGCAGCGCCTCGGTGTAATCGGATACCGCCTGCTCAAAACGTCCCACCGCCTGCAACGCCCACGCGCGGTTGAAGTAGAGGACATGTGCCTCTGGGTGATGCGAGATTCCCACATTCAACTGCTCGATCGCCGCTTCCACGTCTTCTTTCTCAAAAAGCAGCACAGCGAGGTTGGCGTGTGCCTCAAGCAGTGACGGGTCTTCTTGCAAGGCGCGGGTCAGATGTTGCTCCGCTTGCTCGTTGTTGCCTTCCGCCATCTCGATCAGGCCCAGCGTGCAATGCAGCCCGGCAAGGTCGGCGGCGATCTTCAAGCCGGCTTCCACATCGCGCCGAGCCGCTTCCAAGTCGCCGTCTTCATAGAAGAGAGTGGCGCGGTTCAGGTAGCCATCCGCATGTTCCGGGTCGATCTCCAGCAGGTAGTCGTAGTCGGCCAGCGCTTTGTCCCGCAGTCCCATGCGGTTGTACGCGTTGGCACGGTTGAAGTACAGCTCGGGGAACGGGGGAGAGATCTCCATCGCTCGCTCATAGTCTTTCAAGGCGAGATCCAACAACCCCATCCGGCTGTACAGGTTCCCGCGGTCGAAGTGATACTCGGGGTAGTTCGGGTCGAGCTCGATCACTTCCGTATAGTCGGCGATCGCTTCGTCGAATCGCTTCATCGCGCCGAGAATCTGCGCTTTGTTATAGAGCAAGACGGAACGGTGGAGCAGGTGCTCTTGATGATCCAACTCATCATCGAGATGCTCCAGCCCCGAATTGACCAGTCGCAACGCTTCCTCGGGATTGCCCGTTTGCAATTCGATCAACGCCAGCCCGTTGCGGTTGAAGACGGTGTGGAAAGCCCGCTTCTTCGGGTCACTGATCTGACCGGCGATGTCGATCGCCTTCATGATCCACTCACGGGCGATGCCGTGGTCACGGTTGACTCTATGCCGGGTGTACAACATGGATGTCGCATACGCCGCCGCCAAGTGAATTGACATGTTATCCGTTGATGCACGCGCTTCGTTGTACAGTTCCTCCGCCTCTTCCGTCCGCCCCAAAGCGGCCAGCGAGGTGGTCCGCTTGGTCGTGAACGCCCAGATGTCGGTCAGATGCTTTTCACTCCAATCCACATAGGGGCGACCGCGATCCCCGAAGTCGATCGTCGCCAAGTAATAGCCCATGTCGATGCAGTAGTCCAAGCCGGCCCGCAGCGCCTTGATCGCCTTCTCTTCCGAAGAGCCGCGCTCGCGATGCCACGGAACGGCCCCTAACTGCCACGTGATCTCCTCGGTCGCCACCAAGCGATCCGCGACTTCATCATGCAAGGCTTGGCGCTGCTTTTCTTCCAAAGAGTTGTACGCCCCGATCTCCTCCGATACGTCGGAAGTCCCATTCGACTCCGCATAACGACGCGCCAGCACGAGACGTTCCTCGCTGCTCATTTCCGTGACAGGCTTGCCAGCGACCGGTGCAAGAGCAGGAGCTTCCACCTTCACCGCATACCGTTCCAACGCCTCCACAAGCGACGGCTCCATGATCTCCGTACCCGTCGATACGGTCACCCGTACCAACGCCGGGTCGACTCGACGCATCAGCACCGCGAGAAACTCCGCATCCAGCGGGTCACACCCATGCGCTTGCTCGTACAAAACATCCAGCGGCCCCAGATACTCAGGCAAAGCCAACTTTTTCAACAGATCAACCAGCCCGTTCGCCAGCCGCAATGTCCGCAACCGTGAATAAAACCGCGTCCGCTCCTCCGGCACGGCCAGAGAAGTCAGCGTTTCCCGCGAGGCGGGCACCACCGTTTGCAGCTCCGGCGCGATGCTGAGAATTTCCACCACGTGATACTGCACCAGCTCCGGCCAACGCTCTTGCACGGTCGGTATCAACTGGCGCAACAACTCGCCCGTGCCGGTATACGGCCCGCGCTGCAACCGATGCGCGTCCAAGACGAAAAATCCACGGTCGCCGGACGGGGGATAGGCTTGTTCTCTTTCCCGAAGCGACGTGCCGGACAGCCAAGTGTGTGACAGGTTCATGATTCACTCATCCTCCTTGTGTCAATGGCGCTTGTACCGCTTGACGACGGCGGGCTTTGCGCTCGCGTAAGTACATCCAGAAGACCAATCCGTAGTTGATTCCATTTACCGTGACAAAAGTGATCGAGTCCCAGATGTGTGCGGTATCGCCGTGGATCAGGTTCTCATACACGGTGGACAGAAAACGAAACGCGACGGGGATCATCACCAACACCATCACCGCGAGCATCACCCCGCAACCGAGCGAATAAAACCAGACATACCAACGTGCCACCTGCAAGTCGCGCGGGGCCCAGTTGGCGGGGTCGATCATCTTGTGCCGGGCACGGATCGCTCGGTACCAGACGTTTTTCAACAGCTCTTTCGTGGTTTGCTGGAGGTTGATGCACCCGAGCATCGTGGTGAAGACGTAATAGATATCCGTTTGCAGATGGAAATAAAATTGCCAGATGATCCGCAACACGGTGCCGAACGACAACGCCAGACACCAGCGGGCCACCGATCCGACCTCACCGCTTTGCTGCGTGAGAAGCCCGGCTGCGATGATCAGCCCTGCATACCAAAGCAGGTCACCGAACATCCCGGCGAGAAACGGCAGGTACCGCCTGTTGCGTGGCAGCCCCCAGATCCCCGGCATGCTCGCTTCAAAGACAAAATAGTACAGCCGCCGTCCGAAGCTCATCGTCGACGGGATGCCCAAGCGACGACCCGCCAGCAGGTGCATCGATTCATGAAACAACAAGCCCGGTACTTGTCCGGCAAACAACCCGAGGATGATCAGCGTCGAATAGTCGCTGAAAAAGAGCAAGTTGCGATGCGGGCGAAATTCCTGGTAGTGCCACAAGAAGTAAGCCGCGCCGGAGAACAGAAGCGCATACACGACCCAAGCAACCGGAGAAAAGGCCCACTTGCCCAGACGTTGTCCCAAGAGAAGACGACCTGCCGCTTCCGTATCTGCGCCTTCTTCATTGACAAACGTCAAGTCCCGGAGAATGTCCAGAAAATCATCGATGTCAAGGTCTTCCTGATACGTCTCCATGTACCACTGCTTGGCTTCTCCGATCGTCATCCCGGCTTGCAACCGTTTGACCAACTCAGCCCCGTCTTCGGGAAACACGGCAAACGTGTCCGTGCCAAAGCGCCCGATGGAAATCCCATCTTCTTCGGGCATAAATGTTAACGGGTGAAAGGAGATCTTCTGATG
>DASTWJ010000258.1:0-18896 GCA_035776695.1 Bacilli bacterium | reverse complement strand
CATCACCATGACCAACTGCCTCCTCCATCTCGTATCGTGAACCACACTCGCTAGTCGACATCGCTTTTGCTACGCAAAAAAGCTCCCGTCCCTAGCGTTCCTCAAAAACGCTAGGGACGAGAGCCTGTAACTTCCCGTGGTGCCACCCTAGTTGAGACCGACGTGTCGCAAAAACCCGACAACCTCCGCATCTCCACTTCATTCCCTGGTTAACGCCCAGCCACGCCCACCTGCTACCCCGTCTGTCCCGCTCTGCGGAACCGGCTCACAGAGAGTCCTCCCGAGTGTCCTTCATCAAGCCCGTACTAGAGAAACACTCACAGCCACGGTGTTTCCTCTCTGACTAGCGGATGCTCAACTACTATCTCGATCATCGGATCACGCTTGCTTCCATTGATTATGATTAATCCTACTCAGCCCTACCACGTCTGTCAAGAACATTTTGCCCATCTTTTACGAAAAATAACAAACGGCACCGCCCCGAGCATCGCCAACAGCACCCCGGCCCCGGCGAACCCGCCGAGCAGCGGCACCCCTGCGAGCACCACACCCGCCAGCCCCACGCCCATCGACTCCGACCCAAACGACGCCGTCGCCCACACACTCTGACAGCCCGACATCCGCTCCATCGGCATCCGCTGCTGAATCAACGCCGTGACGGGCACATCCGTCAAAAAATGCGCGAACCCAACCACCCCGACAGCCGGAACCACCACCCACAACGCCGGATTCCACAACCAGCCGTGGACTTCCGTCCACGACGCACCCAGCGACGAGATGCCCGCGATCAGCACATACATCAACCCATAAATCAACCACCCCAGCGCGACCAATCCCACAATCGGCACCCGCGCCAACCGCTTCATCATGGCAGCCGACACAAACATCCCGACCGAGAAGCACGCCATCAACAGCCCGTACACATCCCCCTCCGCCTGCAAAACATCCCCAGCCAACAAGGGCAAGCCCACTTTTATAAAACCAGTCGCCACCACCAGCCCCACAGACGAAAGCAAGATCGCAACGAACACCCCTTTTTCCGCAAGAATAGCCTGTCCCGCCGCGAAAATATCTCGCAGCACCGACCTTTTTTCCCGCACGGGACTTGCCGAAGCCGGTTCTTTTTCCGCTCCCTCTCTCGCACTCGACATTCCAGTCGTCGAGCCCATGCGCCCCCTGCGCGACCCGATCAACCAAACCGTCCAAAGCGACAAAAAGAACGACCCCGCATTCACCCACAGCACAGCGCTACCGGCGCTCCACGCCATCAACAGACCGCCGAGCATCATGCCCCCGACCTTACAAACGCGCTTCGCCCCTTCACTCAGCGAATTGGCGAGCAACAGTCGCTCACGACCCAAGACCTGCGGAAACATCGCCCGCATCGCCGGATGAAAAAACGCCCGCGCGGCGGTCAACACCACCGCCACCCCACAGACCTCTCCTACGGAGAGCTCCCCGAACACAAAGCGCAGTGCCAGATACAAAACAGCCAGCCCGCGGACTCCATCCGACACCATCATCGTGACGCGCCGGTCCCACCGATCCGCATAAGCTCCCGCCACCAACCCGAGCACCAAAAACGGCACACTCTGACACAGCGCCAGCGCCCCAAGCGCCGCCGCCGAAGAACTCATGCGATACACCAACCACACGATCCCAACTTCATAAATCGCATCCCCCACCTGCGACAGGACCTGTCCCGAAAACAGCAACCGATAATCCCGAACTCTTAACAACTCCCGATAAGACATCCAAAAGACCTCCATCCCGAACAAAAAAACTCAACAAAAAGGCGGACAAAGGCACACGCCAAACCACCCAGCTCTCCCTTCTCCAACCACAAAAAAGCGAACAAAAGCACGCCTAAATGGCACTCCGCAACCGCCTACCACCCAACCGAGCAGAAGGGAAGGTATATCCGTAGTGAGCTGTCTGAACTCCGCAACCCCACCGCACTACCAATTAAATCAAGGGTTGCGGGTTCACCAGCTCACGGAGGATATACCTTCCCTGGCGCGGCCTAGGATGCGCGGCCTAGGATGCGCGGCCTAGAAGGCATCCCCAGCCCTCACCTAACCAACTTTTTCAAAACCGGCATCCTCTTCAACTCATCCCTCGTAATCCCTTTCATCAACACCATCAGCACCCCAAACACAATCGCCCCGACAACCCCCCCAACCAACACAACCACCAAACTCGCAATCCTCTCCCACGGCACCACAACCTCAAACGGAATCCACGTCACAATCCAAACCACCACACCCATAATCACCGACGCCACAAACGGCTTCACATACAACTCCCGAAACGGCAACCGCATGCCTCCGAGCTTGCGAACCGAGTAGAAATTCAGCATCGCCGACAACACATACCCAAGCACCGTCGCAACCGCCGCCCCCATAATCCCATACAGCGGCACCAGCACCAGATTGAGAATCAACTTCAACCCCATGCCCGTAAACATATTGCGAATCGGCACATACATAAACCCGATCGACTGCAAAATATACGTCGTCACCAACTCATACGACGCAAAAATCGCCATAAAGGAAACGGCCGCAATCGTATCCGCCCCCTCCAGATTCTGAAACATCGCCACATCGATCGGCCGCGCCAGCACCAAAATCCCAATCGCCGTCGGAAACGCAAAGAAACTCGTCAGCCGAAACGACGTCAGCACCCGCGAATCCCGCAGCGCCGTATTCTTCCCCGCAATCGCCTCCGAAATCGCCGGCATCAGCGACAAGCCGATCGCCGTCGCCAGCGACAACGGCAGCGCGATCAACCGAAACGCGCGCGCCGTCAGCACCCCGAACTCCGAAGCGGCCGCCTCCTTCGTCAGATCGAACCCCCACATCAAGAGATTCATCACCGACATCGAATCGATCAACTGCGACAACGGCAGCACCAACGACGACAACGAAATCGGAATCGCCACCTTCAAGATCCGGCGAAACACCACCTTGCTCGCCTCATTCGACGGCTGCCGGTACCTCTTCCGATTCTCCCGCCGCACCTGCACCACCTTCGGTGCCAGATACACCAGCGACGCGAGTGCCCCCAGCACCCCGCCGAACGTCCCGAGCGCCGCAATCGCCCCCGGCGACGCATCCATCTGCACCGCGATGTACACCAACAGCAAAATCGCCACCACCCGCACAAACTGCTCCACCACCTGCGAATTGCCCGACACCGCCATCGACTGATGCCCTTGCAGATACCCGCGCATCGCCGCCATCACCGGCACCAAGAGCAGCGCAAACGAAAGCGCCCGAATCGCCGTCGAACTGTCCGGGTTGCCCGTCAGCCAGCCGACCAGCCCGCCGCCTGCGAACATCAGCAGGAAAAACACCAGCCCGACCACGCTGAGATACCGCGCCCCGACCCGGTACAACTGATCCGCCCCCGCATAATCCCGCATCGCATTGCGCTCCGAGATCAGCTTCGAGATCGCCAGCGGAATCCCCGCCGTCGCGATCTGCAACATCACCACATAAAACGCATAGGCGCTCGAATACAGCCCCATCGCTTCATCTTTCGCCATGTTCTGAAAAGGCACGATGTAAATCACGCCGAGCACCTTCGTGATCAGCCCGGCCATCGCCAGCGAAAACGCGCCGGCGACCATTCCCTTCTTGGTTCCCTCGCTCATCTATGTATCCCCACTTATTCGTTAGTCACTAGCAAAAAAACTCGCAAAACACCATGCTCCAGTCTAACACAAAAAGACCGCTTGAAAAACAATCCAAGCGGCCTCCCTCTTACAAATCCCTGTCGAAACCGTACACGGCTTCCAACGCACGAATCTTTTTCGCAATCGTGTTTTCGATGTTGTCCACATACGCCTTGGGTTCCTTGGGGTTGTAGACGTGGTCGAGGAACCCGCCCTGCCGATACAGCTTCGTGGAAGCCCCGCCGCCGATCCCGATGATCGTCTGACGCTCCTCCATGATCGTGATGTTGTACACCGACTCTTTGCCCGGCTTGGCGTACCCGATGTTCTCCAAATTGCCGAGAATGTCTTTCGAGCGGTAGAGGTAGTAGGGATGATACCCCATCTCCCGCGCCCACGCCTGCGTATCCCGCATCATCTGCCGCACCTCGGGCGTCTCCGGGATGGCATAGGCGTCGCGCTCCTTGTTCACCTCCGCCGTTCGCTTGAACTGCAACGTATGCACGGTAAACGAGTCGGGGTCGAGCGCCTGAATCCGCTCCAACGTATAGCGCACATCATCGACCGTCTCCCCCGGCAAGCCGAGAATCGTATCCATGTTGATGTTCTCAAACCCGGCTTCCTTGACCAGATGGAACCGCTTGTCCACGATATCCGGCGTGTGCCCGCGCCCGATCACCTTCAGCGTCTGTGCTTTGTACGTCTGCGGGTTGACCGAGATCCGATTCACCCCGTAGCGGCGCAACACCTCGATCCGCTCCGGCGTGATCGTATCCGGTCGTCCCGCCTCGACGGAAAACTCGCGCCATCTGTCGCTGTCGGGAATCTCGCGGTACAGCATCTCCATCACCCGCGTCAGCTCCGGCGGCAACAGCGACGTCGGCGTACCGCCTCCGAGATACACCGACGTCACCGGAATCCGATGTTCGCGCAAAAAAGCCCCCACCGCCGCAAACTCCCGCTCCATCGCATCGAGAAACGCGGGCGCATAGGTCGCCTTGTCCTCCATCGAATAGGCCGGAAACGTGCAGTAGGCGCAGTGCGTCGGGCAAAAGGGAATCCCGATATAGATCGACACTTCCCGCTCAATCTCATACAGATCGGGCACCGCCTTGACCTGATGCCCTTCGATCTCCAGCAGCAAGTCCACCCGCTCTTCGGAAATCAAATACTCCGACAACAGCGTCTCGCGAATCGACACCGTCTCCAGCCCCTGTTCCCGCATCTTGTGAACGAGCTTCATCGGCCGGACGCCGGACAGAATGCCCCACGGCTGCCGATCCCCCGTCATACGGGACAGGACTTCATGCAAGACGTGCAGGATCGCCGACTTGCCTTTCTTCTTCCGTTCCTTGTCATCCGCCCCGACGGCCAACGGCTTGCGGTAGTGCTCCACATAGCGTTGCCCATCGCGACGATCCACCAACTCGGCACGCGCTTCCTCATAGTCCGCGCCGTGCTCGACGATCCGCAATTCGATATGTACAACCGCCTCGTTCCACTCGCGCTCGTCCTCCTGCGGCGCATACACGAGCTGTGCCTGTTCCAAGAACAGCTGAACCAGTCGGTCTGTCTCTCTCCGGACGTTCAGGTCGCCCACGTCGATCCCAACTTTCACGGGCCTCACCTCCAAATTCCAGAGTACCAATCCTGCGGAGCGTTGGCTACTACTTTTCGATCTTTGCCCGCAATTGGCGCACTTCGCGGGAGGTCAGCGAGAACTCGTCGGCCAGCTCGGTGTCTTCGAGATAGTTTGCCTTTTGGAGGAAGTCATGAAAATCGACATGGAGCAAACGTTGATTCGTATAGGCTGCAACCTGTTGGTGTACCGTTTTTCGCATCGAAAATTCCTCCTCGTGGCGTGAAGTCTGTCGCTTTCTGATAACCTTTAGTCTTCCCTGTCGAGCAGGAAAAAAACGGTGTCGAAGGGCAGGATTCTGAAAAAATCACCACGAATAAATCCTCCAAAATCGTCCGAAGACTGGTAACACGGAAGAAGGAGGATCATGTGAAAAACTGGACCAAAATTCTTACGTTGATCGCCTGTTTGAGCCTGTTGTTTTCCTTGGTCGCCGTCGCCGCCGATGACGGGCGCTATGTGAAAGTGACCGCCTACGAGGTGAACATTCGAAGCGGCGCTTCCACCGAAGACCCGGTGATCGGCCGGGCCGACTACGGCGAGTCGTACGCGGTGCTGTCCACGAAGAACGGCTGGTATCAGGTCTCGCTCGGACGAGATCAGGTCGGTTGGATTCACTCGTCGCTGGTGAATGAAGGGAGCCGCTTTCAGTCGTCCAACCCGACGATCGAGGTGGTCGAGGCCAAAGCCGACCCGCTCAACGTGCGCGGCGGCAATTCCACGTCCTATGACATCATCACCACGATCGCGCCGGGCACCACCTACCCGCTGCTCCAGACGAGCGGCGATTGGGTGCAGATCCGACTGCCGGACGAGCGTACCGGCTGGGTGGCGAAGTGGCTGGTCGACGTGCGAGAAGCCAAGCAGAAGGACAGTGCCCAAGCGGAGCAGCGCAAGGCGACCGTCCTCGCCGACACGTTAAATGTGCGGGCGGACGGCTCGCTGGAGGCGAACGTGCTGGGCACGCTGACCCAAGGCGAGATCGTCGCCGTGCAAGCACAGGACGGCGACTGGACGGAGATCGACTTCCACGGGGCAAAAGGGTTCGTGGCGAGCGAGTTTTTACGCCTGCCGGATCAGCCCGCCCCGCAAGCGAAAGCGGAGAGTCCCTCTGACGCGCAAGTCGACGCTCCGACGCTGACTCTGCAGGAGCCGACGAACATCCGCAGTGGGCCGGGAACCAACTTCGCGCTGTTGCGCACAGGTGCCAAGGGCACGAAGTTCCCGATCACCGGACAGTCCGGCAACTGGTTCGAGATCGCCTTGGAAGGCGGCAAAGCGGCGTGGGTCGCCGGCTGGCTGACCAAGGTCAACGGCTCGTTGGACGGCGTGGCGGTGAAAAGCCACTCGCTGGACAACGAGCTGCGCGGCAAGACGATCGTGCTCGACGCCGGACACGGCGGCTTCGATGTGGGAGCGGTCGGGCCGGTAACGGGGGTGTTTGAAAAGGACATCACCCTGTCGCTGACCCGCATCCTGTACAACAAGTTGCTCGCGACGGGGGCGAACGTGGTGCTGACGCGCCCTGACGATCAGTTCGTCTCGCTCCGAGACCGCGTGGTGATCGCGGAGCAGCAGCAGGCGGACGTGTTCGTCTCCCTTCATTACAACACACACCCTGACCCCAAGGTCTCGGGGACGATGACGTTCTACTACGACGAAGACGGAGAAGACCACGAGCTGGCGAACATCGTGCAGGAGGAGTTGGTGAAAGCCGTCGGCCTGCCCGACATGGGCACCCGCTTCGGCGACTACGCCGTCCTGCGCGACAACCCGCAGACGGCGATCCTGATCGAGACGGCCTTCCTCAGCAACCCGCAGGAGGAGATGCTCTGCAAAGACTCCGGCACACAGGAGAAAGCGGCCGAGGCCGTGTTCCAAGGGCTGGTGCGGTACTTCGAGCAGGAAAACAAACAAGACGGCAACCCGTGATGGTTGCCGTCTTTTTCAGTTCCCTGTTCTCCAAAAACGCCTTGGCGCGAACAGCACCAAGGCGAGTGGGTGTTTTACTTGTCGAGCGATTCGAGTTGATCCAGGAACAGCGGGTTCAGCACCTTGATGTACGTGCCCTTCATGCCCAAGGAGCGGGACTCGATCACACCTGCGGACTCCAGCTTGCGGATCGCGTTGACGATCACGGAGCGGGTGATGCCGACGCGGTCGGCGATCTTCGAAGCGACGAGCAGACCTTCGGAGCCTTCCAGCTCCTTGAAGATGTGCTGGATCGCTTCCTGCTCGGAGAAGGACAGGGATTCCAGCGCCATCATCACCATCGCGCGCTGGCGAGCCTTCTCGTGGATCTCCTCCTGCTGCGCACGGATGATCTCCATGCCGACGACGGTCGCGCCGTACTCGGACAGGATCAGGTCTTCGTCTGCAAACTGGTTGTTCAGACGCGCGAGGACGAGGGTGCCCAGACGCTCACCACCGCCGATGATCGGTACGATGGTGATGTTCTTGCTCTTGAACACTTCGTTCTCTTCAGCGGAGAACACGTAAAACGGTTCCTTGTTCTCGACGTTCTTCTGCGTTTCCGTGATCTTCAACAGGGATTCGTTGAAGTTGCCCGGGAAGCGCTGATCCACCGTCATGATCTGGTTCCACTCAAGCGTGAGTTCGTACTCGGCCAAACCGAAGCCGAGGATCTTGCCCGTACGGGAAACGACGTAGATGTTCGCATCGACCATGTCGCTCAACAGCTTCGCGACTTCCATGAAGTCGACGCCGTTGGCGGCCGATTTTTGCAACAAGCGATTGAATCGCTGTATTTTTTCCAACAAAACCATGGGTTCACCTGCTATCTATTTTTCTTGGATTGATTCTAATTGTGGGAATCATATATACAGTATGCCAACTTGTGTACATTTTCAAGCGGTGAAAGCCCCAACTTTGAAAATATCACAAAACTGTAACATAACGTAGAGAAACGTCGAATTTTCCTACAACTCCGTTCTCCTGTATACATCCATTTCCCGAATGCCTGCCCTCTATACATCGGCATGGGCCATTGATGCTTTTATTATTCCCCATCGGGAACAATTCTGATAATTTCACACCCTACTCAATATATCAGGAGTTGGAACTTTTTGCAACTGCTCCATGAAAAAAGCGATGCACCCCCGTAGGGCCATCGCTTTTTTAATCGAATGAGACAGACGCCCCATTATACTATGTGTTGTCATAGCAATACCTAGTATATTGGCAAACTATTTCCTTGTCAACGAGAAGTTGCCAATTTATAAGGCACGCAGATCGGGATGCCGCTCTCTTCTTCGATTTCGATATAAGCGTGTACGCCGAAGACGTCGAGCATCAGCTGCGGGGTCATAATGTCGCGCGGCGCTCCGGCGGCGACGACGGTCCCCTCGTTGACGGCGATCATATGGCCGGCGTAGCGGGTGGCGTGGTTGAGGTCGTGGACGACCATGACGATCGTCTTGCCTTGGTCACGGTTTAATTCTTGAAGCAATTCCAAAACTTCAAGCTGATGCGCCATATCGAGGTACGTGGTCGGCTCGTCAAGCAGGAGCAGGTCGGTGCCTTGGGCCAGCGCCATGGCGATCCACGCGCGTTGGCGTTGTCCGCCGGAAAGGGCGGCGAGGTCGCGGTGGCGCAGTTCGGTCATGTGGGTCGCTTCGAGCGCCCATCTGACCATCCGGTCATCCTCTTCGGTGCGCTGCCCGAACATGCTGAGGTGCGGGTAGCGGCCTTGGCGAACGAGGCCCTCGACGGTCAGCCCCTCGGGGGCGGTCGGCGACTGCGGCAGGATCGCCAGTTGTTTGGCGACCTCCTTGGTCGGCAGGGTGTGGATCGCTTTGCCGTCGAGGTAGACTTGGCCGGCCGCGGGCTTGAGCAGGCGGGCCATCGCTTTGAGCAGCGTGGATTTGCCGCAGCCGTTGCGGCCGACGAGCGCGGTGATCTGCCCGGCGGGGACCTGAAGGTCGAGTTCGCGGATGATGGTGTTGTCTTCGTAGGACAGGTTGAGTTGTTCGGTGTGCAACGTGGTCACGTGTGACCCTCCTCTTTCGGGTGGCCGGTTGGGCTACATGGATGTTTTGCGCCGCACCAACAGGTAGATGAAGTAGGGCGCGCCCAGCAGGGCGGTGATGATGCCGGCCGGGATTTCGATCGGCGGCATGACGATCCGCCCGACGGTGTCGGCGAGGGTGACAAGCAAGGCGCCGAGCAGGGCGGAGGTCGGCAGGAGCAGTCGTGCGTCGGAGCCGACGAGCAGGCGGGCGGCATGCGGGATGACCAGCCCGATGAATCCGATAGTCCCTGCGACGGCGACGGAGCTGCCGGCCAACCCGATGGCGACGGCCAGCAGGAGCAGGCGGGTGCGCTCGATGCGCAGGCCGAGGCCGCGGACGGTTTCTTCCTGCAGGAGCAGGAGATTGAGCTGGCGGAAGGCGAGGATCGCGAGGATCCCTCCTCCTACGGTCCAGGGCCAGATCATTCGGACGTGGAGCCAGGACCTCGCGTAGAGGGAGCCTTTGAGCCAGACGAGGGCTTGGGCGGCGTTGAGGGAGTATTTGACGATCAGCAAGGTGATGATCGCTTGGACTCCGGCGGAGACGGCGACGCCGCAAAGAGCGAGGCGATCCGGTTTGATGCCGCCGTTGCGGTAGGACAGCAGGTAGACGATGACGCCCGCGATGATGGCTCCGGCGAAGGCGACGAAGGGCAGCAGCAGCGGGTTGTAGTTCTGCACGGTCAGCAACATGATGACGCTGGCCAGCCCGCCTCCGGCGGAGACGCCGATGATGTCGGGGGCGGCGAGCGGGTTGCGGGTGATGTTCTGCAGGACGGTGCCGGACAGCGCCATGTTGATGCCGACGAAGAGGGCGATCAGGAGGCGTGGCAGGCGGTATTTGTAGGTGATGCCTTCGCCGGTTTGGAGTTCGTGCAGGATCTGGGAGAACGGGGTGGGCACGGCTCCGAGTCGTAGCGACAGAACGGCGAAGAGAAGAAGCAGGATGAGTCCTACGAGTACGGTCAGCGTGAATCGTTTTTGCGGTGTTTGCAGACGCATTAGGCGATGGCACCCCGCTTTCTACGTAAGAGGTAGAGAAAAAAGGGCGTGCCGAGCAGGGCGGTGACGATGCCGACGGGTGTTTCGGTCGGGTAGAGCATCCATTGGCCGATCAGGTCGGCGAGGACGAGCAGGTTCGCACCGATCAGGGCGGCGACGGGCAGGATGCGTTTGTAGTCGCCGCCGACGAGGCCGCGGGCCATGTGCGGCACCATCAGGCCGACGAAGCCGATCGGGCCGGCGACGGCGACGGCGCCACCGACGAGCAGGATGACGAGCAGGCCGGTGAGTCGACGGATGCGGGCGACGTTTTGGCCAAGGCCGCGGGCGGTTTCTTCGCCGAGGGACAGGATGTTGAATTGGTTCGCCAGCAACAGGGCGGCGAGGGTGGCCGGGATGACGCCCATCAGGGTGATGCGCAGGTCAACCCAGGTTGCCCCGGAGAGTTTGCCCGCCATCCAGTACAGGATTTCGACAAGGTCGGTTTCGTTGAGCACGATGAAGCCGGTGGTCATCGAGCCGAGGAAGAAGGACACGGCGATGCCTGCGAGGACGAGGCGAACGGGTGAGTAGTCGCCTTGAAAAGCCAAGCCGTATACGACGCTCCCCCCAACGGCCGCTCCTAGAAAAGCGGCGATGAGGACGACATAGGTGATGTCGTTGAGGCCGAAAAGCAACAAGGAGACGACGACAAAGAAAGACGCCCCTTGGTTGACGCCCATGATCTCAGGGTCGGAGAGCGGGTTGCGGGTAACGGCTTGGAGCAAGGCACCGGCGACAGCCAATCCGCCCCCGAGGACAGCACCTAACAAGGCACGAGGGATGCGTACGTGCCACACGGTGTAGGACAGGACATCATCCGGGTTGTAGGACAGCGCCTGCGGGAGTGTGTCCCATGTCAGGTTCTTGACGCCGAGCAGAGTGGCGGCGGTTATGGATACGAGCAACAGGAGGAAGAAGAGTATGAGAGAAATGCAGAAAGCAGACCGGGAATGATCCCGTCTGCCGGTCTGCATGGCGATGTCTGCCATATGGGTCACCTTATTTCGATTCGCCGGACATGAAAGGAACGGCTTCTTCGATGATCAGTTTCGCTGCGATCGGGCCACGGCCGCGAGACCAGAGGTTACGGTCGACTTCGAGGACGTGGTTGTCTTGGGTCGCTTTCAGGTTTTTGAAGAGCGGGTTGTCTTTCCAGAGGCTCAGGTCACCGTAGACGAACAGGTAGTCGGGGTTGGTTTCCGCAAGCTTCTCGACGGTCATCTTGGCGACTTCCGCTTTTCCTTCGGTGGATTGAGCATCACCGTTGTAGACGTAGTCGGTGTTGATCGCGGTCAGCAGAGAGCCGATGAAGGAGTCTTTGACCCAAACGGTAAATTCGTCTTCGAACGCCCCGACGACGAGAACGGTCGGTTTGGTGGTGATTTTCGATTTCGCGTCGTTGATTTTGGTTTCCAGTTCTTTCTTGACGGCGGTAGCCTGTTCCTGCTTGCCGAGAACTTCCGCGAGGAGATCGGTGTTCTTGAGAACTTCCTCGTAAGAGCGGTCGTCAAGGGCGATCGTCGGCGCGATGCCGCTCAGTTCGTTCTTGATCATCGAGTGACGGTCAGGGTTCGCGATGATCAGGTCAGGGGCCGCAGAGGTGAGAACTTCGAGGTTCGGCTCTTTGCGCTCCCCTACGTAGGTGTAGTCTTTTACTTGATCCGCGAGGTATTCCGGCACTTCGGTTTTACCCGCGCCAGCGGTGGCGACAGGCGAAACGCCAAGAGCGGTCAGTTCATCGACAAAGGAAAAATCAAGTGCTGCGATTTTAGTCGGTGTTTCTTGGAGAGTGGTGTCTCCCCATACGTGCGTGATTTTTTTCTCAGTGCCTTGCTCGGCTTGTTGCTGGTTGTTTGTTTCGTTGTTCTGATCAGTGGCCGTGTTATCCCCACAACCTGCAAGCAAAGTGGTGCTCAGTACAGTCGCAGTTACGATAGCCGTCATTTTTTTCGTTGTAAAAAAGTTCATGTGTTTCTCCTCCAGTTTGGTTCTCTCTATTTGGTCTTGCAGTAGGCGGTAACCTGTTTTGGTGATTGGGGCTCTGGGTGCTATGTAGCCGCTGCAGGGGAGGTATCCGGGCTCCCGTGAAACTCCCATCCCTCTGATTGTGTGAAAGCGGTCGGGATGCGAGCTTTCAGAGGTCGCCACTCCGGATATACCTCCCCTTCCGCTGACTTTGTCCGTCGGCGAAAGCGGGTACCTTCTATCTTCTATCTAATAGAAGCTGGCAGACTCGGTTGCCGATTTTGTGGCAAGGTGGTCGATTAGAGCCCTTTTTGTTCGCTGACGCGACAGTTCTGATGGCTACCGCCGACGTAGACGGTACATTCGGTGTCCGGCAAACAACGTTCTTCGCCTTGCGGCAATCCCTCAGGAGCTTCGACTCCCAAGCGAGCATAGAGCCGTTCTTGCCGCTCGTGCTGGCAAAGGCCGGGACACCCGGTACAACGACCTTTGTCAGGCAAGGAGAATTTCTTGCAGCAGGCATATTTGATGAAGACACTCTCCTGCTCGTTGTCATGTTCGACAGCCTCAATTCGACCCTTCGGGTCGAGCGGGTTGGTCACGCGGGAGAAGGTGTAGTCGGTGACAGTGCCGAGCAATCGCATCGTGGTCATCGACTTGAGTTCGATACTCGGTGCGAACAGTTCGGTACGGTCGGTCATCGCTTGGTCACGAATGACCTCATCGGCAGCCAACTTTTTGTAGATGCCGTAGGACAAGGCCAAGCAATGATCCCACAAGACCCGCTCCTTACACGAGGTGTGATTGGCGAGTGTAAAGATCAGTTCCCCTAGGTGGTTCTGGAACAAGGGATAGAAGGTCTTGTTCCGCAGGTCCTGATCGTCGTCGATGATCGTTGCGGAGCCGGGATATTCTTCAAGGCTCAAGCCTTGTCGGCGAATGCGGTCACGGTGGATACGCACACCTCCGAAGTCGCGAACGATCATTTTGGTGAGACGACCGTTTTTGAAGACGGGGACGCTGTTTTGCAAATGCCCTTCGAGGGAGATCCCATAGCGGCTCATCAGGGTCAGAAAGCCGGGGAGCAGGGTGCTCACGTAGGCTTTGAACCATTCGGAGACGGCAAGGGCTTCCTCCTCGATACCATGCTCGCGGGCGTACTCGTCAATCAGTTCCAGCGCGATCGGACGACCGCTGAGCGGCGAAGCCGCAATGAGGGATGAACCGACCAGCGCCAGTTCGTCTTCGTCCGCATACCACTCGGGGTTCTCGCGGATGATGGTCGCGAGGTTCTTCGCGCGGAAGAAGCGGTCGGCTTCACTTTCCGTCGGGTCGTTGCTCTTGAAGTGGACGCCGACTTTTTCCTGCATGACGTACAAGGTGTTGCCGAAGCGGTTTTCGCGTTCGAGAATCTCGGTAATCAGGGTCGCGATCCGCGGGCCGTTTTGGGCGCTGTTCGGCGAGATGGTGCGGATGGCGCCGGTCATCTGGATGTTGACGCAGGTTTTGATGTGATGGCGCTGTTTGCCGGACGGAGCCAGCGAGCGGAAGGACATCAGGGCGCCTGTGTCGAGGGCAACACCTTCGATCGGCACGATGATGTCGGCCGCCAACTCGGCGTCGTATGTGCCCGCCATCACGGTGTGCTCGTACTGCCACGGGTGCAAGGTGACCAGTTGGTAGTCCTCTTCACGCTGGTTTTTGGCGTGAAGCCCCGCTTGGACTTGGGCTTGCAGGTCCGGGTAGTCTTGGTAGAGCAGGTGGTTCGTGGTCAGGTTCCCTTGTGCGGAGCGACCGACATGGTCGTTCCGCACGGCGACGAGGCGGACTTGGGGGCGTGCGCCGTGCTCGGGTGAGTAGCGGAGCGTGTCGGCGGTGGTCATGCCCATTTTGATTTTCGCTCCGGGATGGAGCGGGTGGCCTTCGACAACGAGTTGTTCGAAGAAGACCAAGGGAGAGAAGGTTGCGCTCTCCTGTTGAAGGTGCCGCACGTAGTCGAGGGTGGTGTCGAGACCGTGGCGTCTCGCGTCTTCGCGGGTCGCGGTTTGGCGGGCGGTGTAGCCCGCCAAGGCGAGGGCGAAGTTGGCGACGCTGTTTTGAATTTCTTCGCAGAAGCGGGTGAAGTTCGGGGCTTCCGCTTGTTGGGCGGTCAGTTTGTCTTGGATCGAGATCAGCAGCTCGATCGGATGGCGCAGGCGGCGCGTGTTGGTGACCGGGCCGGTCTGTTCGCCGATCCAGACGTCGCCGTCCGGTTCGAAGCGGTCGAAGGACGACAGGTTTTTGACCGGCGCTATCCACGTCGTGGATTCGCTGAGAGGGACGATCTTCGCGTAGAGGAAGTTTTCGCCTCGGGCGCGAATCTGGTGGAGCATGGTTTCGGTTCGCGTGTGCCATTCGCTCAGGTAGTGGCCGTGGTCTTGGACTTGTTGACCCAAACCGAGCAGGTTCTCGCGCAGGATGCCTTGCAGCAGACGGTGCATGATGCCGCGCCGCGCATAGGGCAACTGGGCGAGGAAGCGCTCGGCGAAGGCGTCGTCGTGCTCGAGCAAGTCGTTGTAGATGCGACGCTCTTCGCGGTCGAGGCCGCCTTCGAGGATTTCTATATAGTTGGTCCGGAATAGATCGTCTTGGTGCGCGTGTAGGCCGTGTACTGCAGCCAAGGGTGGTCCCCCCTCTGCTTGCCGTGAGTGTAGTGTGTTTGGTAGGTATTGTGTTCGTTTTGAGAACGTTTATCAATTACCTCTGCTTCACTATAACTGATAATGGTTCTCAGTGTCAATGAGAATGTTGGACGATTTGTGGTACGATGGTGAAAAAAGGAGCGTGGGTTGTGAACGAGGCGTTGTTGGAGTTGGCGGGAGCGGTTTGTTATCTGCCGGTACAGGCGGTGGCGATCTATGGGTTGTATCTGATTCTCAGTGAGAAGAGAAGGCGGGTTCGTTGGCGGCGAGCGGTGGGAGTCGGCGTTCTCACGGCATTAAGCGTTGTGATCGCCAACGGTGTATCGCTTTTTGTCTGCCTACAAGCGGTGATGGTAGGGCTGGCGGCTGTGGGCGCGGTGCAGTTCTCAACTGCGAATGCCATTGGCTCCTCCACCCGTGGACCGAACCGGATTGGACGAAACGTCTTGTTGGGATACGGGATGTTTCTCATAACGGCATTCGTTTCCTTCGCGATGACGCAACTGGCGCAAGTGTTCGGCTGGTCGTATGGCGATACGCGAGTCGCAGAAGAATTGGCACGCAGTGAATGGCCGTTTCTGGTAGTGGTCGCCGCCCCGTTGGCACCTGCCATTTTGGAGGAGTTGGTATATCGACAGGTCGCGGATCGGTGGCTGAGTCGCTGGTTGCACTCCCCGGTCTGGACCGCCGCGCTCTCTTCCCTTCTCTGGGCCGGAGCGCATCTGGGAGCGGGCACAGCTCCTTGGTATCTGCCGCTGATCGAGCTGGGCTTGATCGTCGGGCCGCTTTCTTTCTATCTCTATAGACGTTACGGTCTGTTTACGGTGATCGTGGGGCATTACCTACACAACGCGTACCTTTTTGCAAAAGGTTCGCAGGAGACGTGGATGTACGCCGTGCTACTCCTGCCGTTCTGTGTGTGGCCGCTGGCAAGTCTCTTGCAAAAAGCCAATCCTACTCAAGAATAAAAAAGGGACCTCTCCACAAGAGAAGTCCCTTTTTTGCAACACACTTTTCCAAAACGGTTACGGACGTACCGTGATTCTGCCCGGATGATCGGCAACGACTTCGCCGATCACGGCTGCAGCCGCTACGCCGTTGTCGCGCATCTTGGCGACCAGTTCGTCCGCTTGCTCGCCGGGGACGGCGATCAAGAGACCACCTGCGGTGACAGCGTCGCAGAGGATGATCTTCGCGGTTTCGTCGACGCCATCGAGGTAGTCGACGTCGTCGGCGACCCATTCCATGTTGCGAACGGTGCCGCCGGGGAAGATTTTCTCACAGACGTAGTCGCAGGTTTCCGGCAGAACGGGCACGTCGCCCGCGTTCAGCACGATGCCGACATTGCCGCCGCGCGCCATCTCCAAGGTGTGTCCGACCAGACCGAAGCCGGTCACGTCGGTGCAGGCGTGGACGTCGTACGCCTGTGCCGTCTCCGCCGGGATGCGGTTCAGGGTCGCCATCGCCTCGGTCGCCAGGCGGGTGGCTTCGGCGGACGCTTTGCCGCGCTTGATCGCCGTGGTGATGATGCCGACGCCGATCGGCTTGGTCAGGATCAACTTGTCACCCGGTTTCGCCCCCGCGTTGGTCCAGATCTTGTCGGGGTGGACGATGCCGGTGACGGAGCAGCCGAATTTCGGGTCGGTGTCGTCGATCGAGTGACCGCCGACGATGACCGCCCCCGCTTCTCGCACTTTGTCCGCGCCGCCGCGCAGGATGTCGGCGAGAATCTTTTTGTCGAGCTTGGTGATCGGGAACCCGACGATATTCATCACGGTCAACGGCGTGCCGCCCATCGCGTAGACGTCGGACAGGGCGTTGGTCGCTGCGATCGCGCCGAACATGTACGGGTCGTCGACGATCGGGGTGAAGTAGTCGAGCGTTTGGACGAGCGCCTGCTCGTCGTTGATTTTGTAGACCCCCGCATCGTCGGAGGTGTCGATGCCGACGATCAGGTTGGCATCGGGAACTTCGCTTTTCGGTAGGTAGCGCAACACTTGCGCCAGGTCGGCCGGGCCGATTTTGCAGCCTCAGCCCGCTTTCTCGGACAATAACGTCAGTCGGACTTGTTCGCTCGGCAAGGTCGCGTCACCCGATCCGCTCGAAGGCGTCACGGACGGAGCTGACGACAGCGCCGATTTCTCGTGGGAAGATAGTTCGGACATCGAAGTGCATGGCCTCCTTTTTGATCATCGTCATCACCGGCATCGGGCTATGACGAAGGTTGTGTTCCAGTTCGTTCAAGGAAAAATCACGGCTGCGTACGGTCACGTGCCACGAAGGCAGTTCCTCCGTCGGCAGTGAGCCGCCGCCCACTTGGGACATCCCCTCTTCCAACTTCACGACCGCACGGTCGCCGAAGATGTTCAGGAGTCCCGCTTGCAACCGCTCCGCTTCCGGCCGCATCTCGGCCTGTTTGCGCAACAGCAGGTGGACGGTGGGGATTTCCGCTTTGGCTTTTTCCTCGTCGAGGTACAGGCGCAAGGTCGCTTCCAGCGCAGCCAAGGTCAACTTGTCCACGCGCAACGCTCGCGTCAATTGATTTTTCTTCAGTCGGCGGATGTATTCCTGCTTGCCGACGATGATTCCCGCTTGTGTACCGCCCAACAGTTTGTCACCGGAAAAAGACACGATGTCCACCCCGGCCCGCACGCTTTCCCCGACGGTCGGTTCATCCCCGACGCCGTGGTGGCGCAAGTCGACCAGCGACCCGCTGCCGAGGTCTTCGTAGACCGGCACGTTGCGGGCATGGGCCAGCGCCACCAAGCCGGACAGCTCCGGCTGGTAGGTAAAGCCGACGACGCGGAAGTTGCTCGTATGCACACGCAGAATCAGGCCCGTCTCGTCATCGATCGCCCGTTCGTAGTCGTATTCGTGCGTCTTGTTCGTCGTGCCGACTTCCACCAGTTCGGCGCCACTCGCCCGCATCACTTCGGACACGCGGAAGGAGCCGCCGATCTCGACCAGTTGACCACGGGAGATGACGACTTTGCGACCTTTGGCCATCTCGGTCAGGATCAGGAGCACGGCGGCGGCGTTGTTGTTGACGACCATCGCCGCCTCCGCTCCGGTCAGTTGGCAGATCAGCTCTTCCACATGATCGTAGCGGGAACCGCGCTCCCCGGTCGCCAAGTTCAATTCCAAGTTGGTGTAGCCGCGGGCGGTGCGTTCGATCGCCGCCACCGCCGCGTCGGCCAAAGGGGCACGCCCCAAGTTTGTATGTAAGACGACGCCGGTCGCGTTGATCACCGGTCGGTAGTGCGGCTCGAATCGTTCGCGCACCAGATGTGCGACCTGATGGGCCAAGCGTTCCCTATCGAGGTCGACATCGATCTTGTCGGCCAAGATCAGTTGGCGCAGGTGCTCGATCGCTTGTCCCGCCGCTTCTGCGATCAGTGCATGGGAATACTCCCGCGCGAGATCGAGGCAGATCGGATGTTCGAGCAGGCGGTGTACGGCCGGCAACCGGCGCAACAGATCGGAGCGCAATTCGTTTGGCATGGGACCACTCCTTTATCTCTTCCTCTCCCAGCCTCTATTGTAGCCTATTTGCGACAGACTTTAAAAACATTCCATCGAAAAAACCGCCGAACTGTATCCGTTCGACGGTTTTTGCATAGAGTTAGTCGTCTCGTCCTTCGTCCTCGCCGTGTTTGTCATGGCCTTTGCCTTTTTCCTTTTGCTTCTCCCAACCCTTGTGCTTGCCGTTGTCGTGCTTGCCTTGCGCCTTCGGGTTGTTGCCGTTTCCCGCTTCCTTCGATTCGATCTTGCGCCCGTCCGCCAGTTCGATCTCCAGCTTCTGCAACGAGCCGAGCAGGTCGCTATCGAGCGATACGCTTTTGCCTTGGAGAGAGGCGGTCA
>DASTWJ010000257.1:0-8602 GCA_035776695.1 Bacilli bacterium | reverse complement strand
CATGGGGCAACTACAGTCAGACATGCGTTTGAAGATCCTCAGCGACACGTATTTCCTCCCCGCTCCCGACGGGGGCGTGTATGCGCGAAACAACGAAGGCTCGATGCACCTGCGAGGTCAACGGATCGACCAATGGATCGCGCAACTGGTGCCGCTCTTGAACGGCCGATACAGCTTGGGTGAGCTGACACAGGACTTGCCTCGTCGACATCGGGATCGGGTGTGGGAGCTGGCTTCGACGCTGTATCGTCACGGGTTCGTGCGCGATGTCAGCCAAGATCGGCCGCACACGCTATCGGATCGGGTTCTCGCGACCTATGCGGGGCAGATCGAGTATCTTGATCATTTCGGGGGTTCGGGCGGTGCGCGGTTTGAAGCGTTTCGTCGGAGCGAGGTTCTCGTCGTCGGAAGGGGCTCTTTGTTGACGGCGTTGGTGAGCAAGTTGTGGGCGAGCGGTCTGCAACGTGTACGGGTTCTGCTCTCAGGTGAGGAGGCGGTCGAGCGTCAACGGTTGCAGGAGCTGTTGACCCAAGCGCAACAAACCGACCCGGAAGCGGAGCTGGAAGAAGTGTCGCTTCCCTTGGAGCAGGCGGTACAAGCGGTCGATTGGGTGTTGTGCGGGGCGCAAGAGGCGCAACTGGATGACCTGCGTGCCGTGCATGCAGTCTGTCGCACCGCTCGCGTACGATTCGTGCCCGCCTTGTTCACGGTCGGCGTCGGTCTGGTCGGACCGCTGATGCAACCGGGGACGTCCGCTTGCTGGGAGTCGGCATGGCGGCGCGTTCATCGAGCGGCCTTAGGTGCAGGCGATGTGCTCGGTGCTCCTTCACCAATTGAAGAGGCGTTATTGGCGAACGTGACCGTCTTCGAATTGTGCAAGACGATCACGTTTCCCGAGCAGGAGTGGGGGCAGCGCCTCTATTTGCTCGACCGCAAGACCCTAACCGGCGAGTGGCGGGCATTCGTACCTCATCCCTTGGTGCCGGGGGGCACGCCTCCCACCGTGAACAAAGTGTCTCCTGAACAGGTGCTCGCGGCCAAAACCGCACCTCCACAAGACGACCTGCTGTTCTTCCACCTGCTCACCTCCGACCGGACGGGTCTCTTCCGCTTTTGGGACGAAGGGGACTTGAAGCAACTGCCCTTGATGCAATGCCGTGTTCAAGCGGTCGACGTGTTGACGACCGAGCCGACTGTCCCGTTGCGGGAGATCGTCCGTACGGGACTGACGCATGAGGAGGCGCGCAGAGAAGCCGGGTTGGCAGGTCTTGAGGCGTATGTGGGGCGTTGGGCGGAGCATTTCGATTTGCACGGAAAGGAGATGGGCATCGGCGTGGGGCGGACGCCGCAGGAGGCGCTTTGTCGGGGGTTGCAGCATGTCTTGGAGCGGCGACAGTCTGTTCAGGTGCAAAGTGAAACCCTTGCGCTAAGCCTATCCGAGATCGGCTCGTGCAAAGACGAGCGCACCCGTTATTATCTTGAGGCACTGACGGTTCTTGCAAGCAAGCCTCAGATCGGCTTGGGGCCGACGATCCACGGCTTCCCGACCGTCTGGGTCAAACGCGCCGACAACTGGTACGGCGGTGTCGGGCTTTCCGTAACCCTCGCCATCCGCCAAGCGTTGGAGCGAGCCCTCATAGAAAACCCCGACGACTCACCGACAACAAGACCCGTAAGACCCGTAAGACCCGTAAGACCCGTAAGACCCGTTCTAGGCAAAAAAGTTCCTGCACTCGACATCCCTTCATTTGCCGAAGAAGAGGTGGAAGAACTCCTGCGAGAAGCCCTCCACCATCTGCACCGACAAGGTCTGCGCCTCGACCTCTACGACCTCGCCGTCGAACCCTTCCTGCGCGAACGCTTCGGCGGGGTCTATGGCGTGACGATACGAGAGGGGGAGGATGCATGAAACCTGTCGTCTTGCTTTTGGGAAAAGGTTCTCTGTTCGCCCATGTTTGCCGCTTGCTGACCGACTGCTGTCATGTGGTTTGTCAGGAGCGAATTCCTGCTCCTCAGGAGTGCCGTCAGGGAGAACCGAAGCCCGTGCCTAGCTCTCTTCCGTCGCAAGCCGACCTCGCCTTGGTTCTCCACGACGCGTGGCACCCCCGCGAGCATGACGAGGCGGAGCGCGTGTTTCGTAAAGCGGGAATCCCTTGGCTCCGCGGGTTTATCCGGCTGGGGGAGGGGATCGTCGGCCCACTGGTACAACCGGATCGACCGGGCTGCTCCCACTGCGCGGATCGACGCCGGACGCTCGCGGGACAGGACCGCGTGGCGACTTGGCAGCTGCGGGAGTTCTTGCAGCGAGACGCAGGCATTCCTCGCGACCCGTATGCCTCCGAGTTCCTCATCAGCCATCTCGCACAGCTCGTAGCGGTCGAAGCCTTGCGCGTCTTGCGAGGGCAAGAGTCACATCTGTTGGGCCGACTCCAACTCATCAACGGCAAATCGCTCGCGAGCACACGACACCTTTTCCTCCCCGATCCGCAATGCCCTGTCTGCGGGTCGCTGCCGGATGATACGCCGGAAGCGGCGACCCTCACTCTGCAACCAAGACCCAAACGAAGCCCCACAGACGACCGAACCCGCTCCGTAGAGGAATTCAAGCAACCCTTGCTCCGCGACTACCTCGACTCGGAAACCGGCTTGCTCACGCAAGAGGGACGGAACTTCCTCGCACCCTTCGCCATCTCCACCGTCACCATGCCTCTGTGGTACGGCAACGAAATCTCCTCCGGGCGCACGCTTTCTTTTGCCGACAGCAAGCTGACCGCGATTCTGGAGGGCTTGGAGCGGTACGGCGGCTATAACCCGCGCGGCAAACGAACGGTGGTGCGGGACACCTACCGCCGCCTGCAACAGCAGGCCCTCGATCCCGCCACCGTCGGACTGCACGATCCGAAGCGTTCGCGCCAACCGGGGTTTCCGTTTGCTCCCTGTCACCCGGACAGACCGCTGAACTGGGTCTGGGGCTATTCGCTGGGGCAGCAACGTCCCCTGCTGGTGCCGGAGCGATTGGCGTACTACTCGTTGGGCGGGGAGGCGGATGCGTTTGTCTTCGAGACGTCCAACGGGTGTGCGCTGGGCGGGAGTGTGGAAGAGGCGATTTTGCACGGTTTGTTCGAAGTGGTGGAGCGCGATGCGTTTCTGCTGACGTGGTATGCGAAGCTTCCTCTGCCGCGACTGGAACTCGCCTCGATTCCCGACCCGCAGGTGCAAGTCATGGCCGCGTACCTGCACCTTGTCACCGGCTATGACTTGCACCTGTTCAACGCGACCACGGAGAACGGCATCCCCAGCCTGATCGCCGTGGCGCAGAACCGCACCGATCGCGGCCCGCACTTGCTCTGCGCGTCCAGTGCCCACCTCGATCCCTTGCAGGCGATCACAAGCGCCACCCTCGAAGTCGCCAGCCTGATTCGCGGCTTGGAACCGACGTATGAAGCGAATCGGGAACGGGCGTTGCGGATGCTGCACAACTCGTCGCTGGTGCAGGGAATGGAGGATCACGTGTTGCTGTACAGCTTGCCGGAAGCGGCGTCGCGGTTCGACTTTCTGCTCGATCGACGTCGCGAGGGGCGTCTTTTCACGGAGGAATTCCCCACGCGGCAACAGGAGCGTCAAGCCGACCTCACCGCTGAGCTTCAAGCGTTACTCCGCGTCTTCAAGCGCTTGCAGCTCGACGTGATCGCCGTGGAGCAGACCACGCCGGAGATGCGACGGATCGGCTTGCATGCGGTCAAGGTGCTGGTGCCGGGGATGCTGCCGATGACGTTCGGTCACCACTTGGTGCGGCTGGAAGGGTTGGAGCGCGTGTTGCGCGTGCCGATGGAGCTCGGGTATGCGGAGCGGCCATTGACCCGTCGGCAGTTGAACCGCGACCCGCATCCGTTTCCCTGACACAAGCTCGTCGAAAATAGACGTTGCCTACCGTACAAGCGCCTTTCCCTTGCGCCAAACCGCCACATAGTATGCAGTATTGAGTCACGAAAGGGGGCGTCATCATGAACGGTGTCTTCGGCGGCTACACCCGCTGGGCGGTCGTGTTCCTGATCATCTTCGTTCTGTTCTTCCTGCTGGTTCCGATCTGCTACCCGGTGCAAACCACTTCCTACCAATGCTACTAATGAGCGGCAGGCCACGTCGTGTAGAACTTGCATGACGGGTTCCATTCACATGTTGGAAAGGGGGTGTCTTCATGTACGGTCAATTCGGCGGTTACACCCGTTGGGCAGTGGTGTTCCTGATCATCTTCGTGCTGTTCTTCCTGCTGGTTCCGGGCTACGGCTACGGCGCAGGCGGTGGCGGCGGCTACTAATCCCAACCGAATGGGAAATCTTCTTTTTCCCAACCTCCACCTATGGTAAAATGAGGCATATCTCCAAGCCCTCTTTTACCAAAGGTGGTTTTTTCATATGAACAAGACAATTTATGACGTCGCTCGTGAGGCGGGCGTTTCGATGGCGACCGTCTCCCGCGTGATCAACGGGACGGCCGTGGTCAAGGACGAGACGAAAGCGAAAGTCCAAGCGGCGATCGAGAAGCTCGGGTACCGCCCGAACGCCGTCGCCCGCGGCCTCGCTTCCAAGCGCACCAAGTCGATCGGCGTGATCCTGCCCGACGTGTCCGACCTGTTCCACGCGGAAGTGCTGCGCGGCATCGAGGACATCGCGACGATGTACGATTATCACATCATCCTCGCCAACTCCGACGGCAAGGAGAAGCGCGAGATCGACCTGATCGGCACGATGTGGGAGAAGCAGGTGGACGGACTGGTGTTTATCTCCGACCGCATCACGAAAGAGATTGTAAAAACATTCGAACACGCGCAGCTTCCCGTCGTGCTCTGCGCCACGGAAGACCCCGAGAAGCGCATCCCCTCCGTGTGCATCGACAACGAGATCGCCGGCTATGACGTGACCCGCTACCTGCTTCACCAAGGGGTCAAGCGCATCGCCTTTCTCGGGGCGGCGGCCGACCATCCGGTGACCGTCGAGCGGAAGAAAGGCTACCTGCGCGCGCTGCGAGAAGCCGGACTGCCGCAAGACCCGACTCTGATCCTGCACGCCAAGGACAAAGGCTACCAAGCCGGGTTCCAAACGGCCCGCTATTTCCTGCAGACGGAGGAGGGAGCGGAAGCGGTGGTCGCCGCCAGCGACGAACTGGCGCTCGGCTACCTCAACGTGATTCGCGACCGTGGCGGCAACGCGCCGGAGGATGTGCTAGTTGTCGGCTTTGACAACACCCGCCTCTCGACGATGGTGCGGCCGGAGATGACGACCGTCGCCCAGCCGACCTACGACCTCGGCGCGGTGGCGATGCGTCTGCTGACCAAGCTGCTCAACGACGAGCCGATCCACGACTACACCGTGCGCCTGCCGCACGACATCACGGAACGCGCCTCGACGCGCCGCAAATAAGCTGCAAGCTATTACTTATACCCCTACATAAGAAAAAGGAAGGTGCTCTACTATGCTGTTCGACAAATGGGTAGACGACAACCGCAACGAGATCATCGAGAAAACACAAGGCGTTCTGCGCATCGACTCGGTCGGCCAACCGGCTTCCGGCGACAACCAACCATTCGGCACAGGCTGTGCGGAAGCGCTCGACTACGTGCTGAACCTCGGCCGTGAAATGGGCTGTGAAGTCAAGAACGTCGACGGGTATGCCGGTCATATCGAATATGGCGAAGGGGACGACTACATCGCCGTCGTCGCGCATCTCGACGTCGTACCGGTCGGTCCCGGCTGGAGCCACCCGCCGTTCGGTGCGGAGATCCACGACGGCAAGATCTACGCGCGCGGCGCGATCGACGACAAAGGACCGGGCATGGCCGGTCTGTTCGCACTGAAAGCGGTCAAGGAATCGGGTCTGCCCCTGTCCAAGAAAGTCCGCGTGATCTTCGGCGTCGACGAAGAATCGAACTGGCGCTGCATGGAGCATTATTTCCAAAAGGAACCCCTGCCGGCCGCCGGCTTCACCCCGGATGCGGAGTTCCCGCTGATCTACGCGGAAAAAGGCATCCTCTGCTTCAACGCGATCCGGCCGCGCAAGAATTCCGACAGCGCGACCGTGGTCGTCCGCGAACTGACGGGCGGCTCTCGCGTGAACATGGTGCCGGACATCTGCCAAGTGACCCTCGAAGTGCGCCAAGGTGAAGCGAACACAGTAGCCGAACAACTGCGCCAATCGGCCGAAAGCCACAACACGCAGGCGGAAGTCGAAGTCAACGGCAACGAGATCGCCCTGCGCGTCAACGGCGTCTCCGCACACGGTGCGATGCCGCATGTCGGCGTCAACGCGATCGTCAAAGCGGGCGAACTGCTCGCCGAGCTGGACACGGCGGATCGCGACCTCTGGAACTGGCTGGCGGAGATCGACACGGAAGGCGAGCGCGTCGGCGTCAAGTTGCATTGCGACGTGACCGGCCCGCTGACCTGCAACCTCGGCGTCGCCAAAGTCGGTGACGAGCAGGCGGTGTTCACCTTCAACCTGCGCTTCCCGGTCAAGGAGACCAACGAATCGATGTTCGACCACCTGCGTACCAAGCTCGGACCGGAAGGCTTCTCCGTCGAGCAGTCGGATGACATCTCGATGAAGCCGCTCTACGTGCCGAAGGAGTCGGACGTCGTCCAGAAGCTGCTCGGCGTCTACCGCGAAGCCACCGGCGACGAGACCGAACCGATCACCATCGGCGGCGGCACCTATGCCCGTGCGATCCCGAACGCGGTCGCTTTCGGTGCGCTGTTCCCCGGTCAGGAAGAACTGGCGCACCAGAAGGACGAGAACTGGGCGGTCGAGGACCTGATCAAGTGTACCAAGATCTACGCCCAAGCGATCTATGAACTGGCAAAATAAACCTTGGTCAAAAATGCTTGCCCCTTCTTGAAAGGAAAAGTGACCAAGCTCACAGAACATTTTTAACAACGTCCGCATAATCTAAGTAATCATACTCGTATACCATTCGACGTATGATTGTCCATGGGACACCCAATCTCTCTTGCGAAGGAGTGAACGTACATGCGCGTAGAGAGGCTCGGCGATAACAAAGTGCGAGTGTTCATCTCGTACGACGACCTCGACGAACGTGGTATCGATCGGGATGAGATCTGGCTCAACGGACGCAAAGTGCAAGAGCTGTTCTGGGACATGATGGAACATGCGTACAGCGAAGTCGGCTTTGAAGTCGAAGGCCCGATCGCCGTCGAAGCGTTCACGATGCCCACCGAAGGCGTTGTGGTGATCGTGACCCAGATTCCGCCTTCGTCGTACCCGTCCGGTCAGCAGGCCGATGCGGAGGCGGATGAGGAGATCGAAGTGGAAGTGAGCGAATTGACGACCGACCCGTTCGGTGCGTTCACGTTCGTGTTCCAGGATTTTGAGGACGCGATTCGTGCGGCGCATGCGTTACACGCGCACGAAGGGGTAGGCGGCACCTTGTATCACTACAAGAATCGCTACCATCTTTTCTTCGAGGAAGACGAGATCGGGGAAGAGTTGTACGATACGATCTGGTCGATTCTGCATGAGTTTGGCGAATTATCTTCCACCACGAAAGCGATGCTCGACGAATACGGCAAACGGGTGATGGACGGCAACGCGATCACAACGCTGGTGACTCATTTCCCGCTGCGCTAAGGATACATCTTTCGAACCTCACCATACGTAGAAGTTAGAAAAGGAACCCTGTGTCGATCGGCACACGGTTCTTTTTTCGTTCAGAGAAAAAAAGGACGAAAAAAAGCAGCCCGACCGCTCTCAGATGAGCAACCGAACTGCCTTCGTCACTTGATGAAAAACTGATACACCTTCATCAGCATCGCCGCGATCGCCGCCGCCATCAGCGGGCCGACGGGGATGCCTTTGAGAAAGACGATGCCGAGCACCGAGCCGATGACGAGACCCATCATCAGTTCGGGGTCGGTTTTCAGCATATACAAGCCTTGCCCGTTGACATACGTGGCGATGATCCCGCCGACCAGGGCGCAGATGCCGCCGATCGAGACAAAGGTGGTCAGCATGTCTTTGGTGGCGATCTTGCCGTTGACCAGCGGCACCAGTACGGAGATCATCAGCAACAATAACCCCAGTTCCAAGCCTCTTCGCTCGATTGACGGGAAGAAGCGCTGCAAGCTCAAAAGTTTTAAGATCAGCAGGAAGCTGGCGGCGGTGGCTAAGATGCTGGCACGGCTGACGATTCCGATGATGATCAAGACGACCAAGATGATTTCCCCGGCCACACGCGTTCCCCCTTGTCCGTACCTGTTTGTACACACAGGTATATATATGGACAAAGGGTGGGGACTAGACCCAACTTGTTACATGTCAGATCAATTTTTCGCCGAGCGTGAATTTGAGGGTGTCGCTGCGCAAGCCGACGCGCAGGGCTTCGAGGGAAATAATGTCCTGCGGCTTGATGTTGCCGAAGTTGACGTTGGGCCCGAACAGACCGATCAACTCTTCTTGTTGGGCTTTGAGCGGGGCTTCCCAGATCAGGTTGTCACAGGTTTTCAGCTCGTTGACCAGTTCGTCGAATTCGTCGCGGCGCAAGGTGCCGTCCGCAAGGTAGAGGCCGACGCCTTTGCCCGATTCGCGGCCT
>DASTWJ010000256.1:0-5092 GCA_035776695.1 Bacilli bacterium | reverse complement strand
TGCAACATTTGAACTACTCTTTAGTTTACCGCGAAATCGACGCACATTTTAATTTCGTTTACAGAAATCTATTCATTATGTTATACTGGTTCTGGTTGGAAGCGAGAGGAGGAATCGCGATGGAAGAAACGTCGGAATACTCGTTGGGCGAGAAATTGCGCGAGCTGCGCACGAAGCGCAAATGGACTTTGAATGAACTGTCCAAGCGGTCCGGGCTGTCGATCAGCCACATCTCGTCGCTGGAGCGCGGGACACGGACCAAACCTTCGATGGAAGTGGTCCGCAAGTTGGCCAACGCCCTGCAAGTGCCGGTGCACCATCTCCACGACAACGGGATGGGCGATCGCGATTTGTACAGCGAGACGGACATGCTGCTCGCCCGCTTTTCCCCCGATGCACAGAAGTTTCTGCTCGACGAACAATCGACGCCCTACGTATTGTTCGCCAAGCGCCTCTACGAACTGCAAGGCAACGAGCGCGGCTTGATCAAAGCCCTGCACGAGTTCTTGGAGAGCTTGGATGCGTATGCCGTCCCGAACGGGACGGACAAGGAGCACACCAAGCAGGACCACGCCCCTGACGAGTCGTAGGGTCTTGCTCCAAACGGACAAGACCCTCCCGATACAAAGAAGCCCACGGCCTGATCGCCGTGGGCTTCTTGCTGTGTCCAAGTTTTTATTTGGCATACTTTCTTTTCGCGATCTTCTGGACTTCCTTCTTGCCGAGCCGCTCTTCGACGATGTTGCCCTCGGGGTCGAGCACGACATGCGCCGTCATCGGCAAGCGGTCGCGAAACCGGTAGGCGAGATCGGCCATGTTCACCTGCACGTGACCGTCCTCTCGCTCCTGATGTTCGAGCAACAGGTGGCGGGCAAACCAGCGGAACGTACCATAGACTTTCGATTGCGCGGCCGGGCGGAAGCGGTCATCCTCCTTGACCCTTTTGTACGAATTGTCGACGCGGATGCCTTTGCGCACATGCGCCGCGCCCAGCGTGTAGCTCTCGTGATGCTCGACGACGAAATTCCAGCGGAACAGCCCGAGGAACGGGATGATCGAGATGCGACAGACCGTGTCGTCGCAGAAGCGTTGTCGCACCTGCATCCGCAGGTACAAATGGATGCCGATGCGCAGAAGGATATACAACAGCGACGGCAGACCCGTATACAGCAACACCTGCTGCGGAGGGAACCCGGCTAGCCACAAGTAGATCCCGATCCCGCCGAACACCCAGAGCACCACGTCGATGATCATCAGGATGTCGAGACCGATCCTTTTTTTCGACAACGGCCAAAAGGCAACCGTGCCGTACGTCGTCAACAGGTCCATCCCGACATGCACGAGCACGCCGAGGAAGCTCCACCACCACAACTGGGCAAAATGCCCCGGATGAAACAACACCAGCACGCCGGCGAGAAACGTCGGCCAGAGAAACCAAGCCGGTATCGAGTGCGAGATCCCGCGGTGATGCCTGAGGTAGGCGACATCGCCTGCGAACAGACGGATCACAAAATCAAAATCAGGTGCCTGTGAGCCCAATGACGCCGCCCACAACACGGCGCTCATCGCCATCGGGTCTTGCGCGATCGTCGGGTCGGTCGCAGCCACGGCATACAAGCCCAACCCGTGGAGCGCATGAGTGACATTGTCCATGCGTGCGGCTCCCTTCTGTTGAGGATCTTGCCCTTAGTGTGTCAAAAAAAGACCTGGAGCACACCCCAGGTCTTTTTATTCGTATGCCTGTCGTTCGATGCAGGTCCCTTATTGCGCCGCGCCTTGCGTCGGGTCGCCCGGGATCGGCGGGTTGAGGATGGTGTCGTACTTTTTGTCGTTGATCTGGATCTCGGTCTTGGCATGCAGTTCGTTGATCAGATCTTGGTACGGGGTCATCTTCTGCTCTTTCAGCGTCTCGATGATCTCGTCCTTCTTCTCCTCAAGGGTCGGTACCTTCGCTTCCTTGTGGTCGAGCACTTGGATGATGTGGTAGCCGAACTCGGTGTGAACCGGCTTGGTGATGTCGCCTTTCTTCGCGGCGAACGCAGCGTCTTCAAACTCCTTGACCATCTGGCCTTTGCCAAAGTAGTCGAGGTCGCCGCCTTGGTCCTTGTTGGAGGTGTCGATCGAGTATTGCTTCGCCAGCTCTTCGAACTTGGACGGGTCCGCTTGCAACTGGTTGTAGATGTCGTTTGCTTGCTTCTCGTCTTTGACGAGGATGTGGCGAGCGTGGACTTGCTCCGGTTCGCCCATCGATTCTTTGTTCTTGTCATAGTAGTCCTTGATCTCATCGTCGGTGATCTTCACGTCTTTGGTCGCGATCTGACGGAGCAGGACGGAGGTCTTGGCTTCCTTCTTCAGGTCGTCCATCGTCATTTTGCTCTCGGACAGCGCCGATTCGAGCTTGGACTTGTCGCCGCCGAACTTGTCCTCGACCAGCTTGTCTATCTCTTTGTTGATGTCCTCCTCGGTCGCTTTGAAGCCGAGCTTTTCCGCTTGGATCTTGATGACTTGGTCATCGATCAGCTTGGTCAGCACGGCTTCGCCTTGTGCCGCCTGAAGCTTGTTATAGAAGATCTCATCGGTGATCTTGTAATCGCCGACGACAGCTACCGTGTGGTCGGCATTGGAAAAGAACCAGATGCCACCGACGACAACCGCCCCAACCGCCAAGCCTGCGATCAGTTGTTTCATGAGAGTATGACCCCTTTCAAAGAGCCTCGGTGAGGAGGCTTTGTCACTTGTGAATTTTTGGTGTATCTGAGTTAATCAGGTTTATTTCCTGTCTGTCTCTATTTTCCGAAATCCTACACGTATCTTATCACATCCGTTGGGCTTTGTCCTTATTTTTGAACAAAAATTCAGATTCTCGTTTCGCCTTGTGAAACAGTCCGAACAGGGCGTAGACGAGCAACATCACGAGGATCGACCACGCGAACGAATTGCGTCCGACGCCTGCGATCAGGGAGCCTGTGATCGCAGGACCGAGCAGGGAGCCGATGCCGTAATTCATGATGTACAGGGCGTTGGCGCTGGTGATGTCGTCGGAAGAGAGCCTGTCCCCCATGTAGGCGAGCCCCAGCGAGTAGAACGAGCCGAGAGCGGCACCGATCAGGAACAGGTCGATCAGCAGCAGCCAAGCGGTTGTGACGAGGAGCGGCAACAGCAGAAAGCCGATCGCTCCGACGCCGGCGGCGGTGATCAGGGTCTTGCGTCGGCCCCAGGTGTCGGAGAGGTAGCCGAGCGGGAATTGAAAGACGATCGAGCCGCCGACGAAGATCGTCAACGCCAAGGAGATCGCCGTGTCGTCCATCCCGATGCGCGAACCGTAGATCGGAAAGGTGCCGACCATCGCGCCGTCGAGGTACCCGTAGACGAAAGCGGCGAGGATCGCAAACGGGGCGAATGCGAAGATGCGCCACCAGCGTTGCCACCCTGTTTCCGGCACGTGGGCGGTCGCGGCCGTTTCCGAGACGGACGGTTCGCGGTAGCTGCCTTGGTCGTCGGCCCGCCACGTCAGCCAGATTGGAATCAGGTAGGACAGGGCACTGACGACAAACGGCAGGGCGAGCGAGAGGTCGGCGAGGTTGATCCCCAGCGGGCCGATCGCCAGCCCAAAGGCGATAAACAGGCCGTACAGCGCGAACATGCGCCCGCGGTTGTGCGGAGTGAGCAGACGGTTCAGCCAGATCTCCGTGGCGACGAACAGGCCGGAGAGAGCCGTGCCGAGCACTAGGCGGAAAAAGAGCCACGCGTAGGGATTGTCCCACATGGGAAATGCGAGCGTGGCGACCAGAGAGAGCCATGCGCTGCCGATCAAGGTGCGCTTCGTCCCATACCGGCGAACAGACGCCTCGATAAACGGCGAAGCGAGGACGAAGCCGAGGTAAAATACGGTGGTGCTCAGGCCGTTGAAAAGAGCACCGGCCCCGCGTTGTTCCAGCAATAAGGCGAGCAGAGGCACGAGCAGCCCTTGGCTCATGCCGACGAGGGCGATGGAGAGGAAGATGGCAAACAGGCGTCGGGTCAAGAGTGGGGCACCTCCTCTTTTTTAGAAATAAGTTCTTGGTTCGGTCTTGGATGCAAGAAAGCGCGGCTCAGTTCTTGAATGAACCGACCGCGCTTTCCTGTTTTCGTATGGCGTGCCCTGAGAGATTCGAACTCCCGGCCTTTTGATTCGTAGTCAAACGCTCTATCCAGCTGAGCTAAGGGCACATATTGGGTGATGAGATCGTTCGGAATAAGTCTTGGTGGGCCCACCAGGACTCGAACCTGGGACCAACCGGTTATGAGCCGGTCGCTCTAACCAACTGAGCTATAGGCCCGAATCGATCAGAAAAATGGAGCGGAAGACGAGATTCGAACTCGCGACCCTCGCCTTGGCAAGGCGATGCTCTACCCCTGAGCCACTTCCGCATCGGCAACAGAGATTATCATATCAGGTTTGTTAGAAGGATGCAAGCGTTATTTATTGCCAGTGTTTTTGGATGATCAGGTCGTGGGGCTGCGGGGCGATGGCAGTATGAATCTCCCAGCCTAGGGTGCCGGGTTCGAGTCGGCGGCCGGTGGGGTGGTTGTGTTGGATGTAGATCAGGGGGAGGTTGTGGGTGCGGGCTTGCTGGATGAGGGTATGGAGGGTTCGCAGAAGGTGTGAAGCGTTGTGTACGGGGGCTGCCGGGTTGAACATGGCGGTTTGGACGTCGATGATGACGAGGGCTGTTTGGGGCATAGGAACCATCCTCTCTCTGGGGCTAGGTGGTGTGAGAATGGTTCCCTTGTAGCACAGTGGCGTTACATGTAGAGCGGGTTCTCCACGAAGACGCCAAAGGAGAGGACGACTCGTTTCGCCAGTTTGCGGGCTTGTTTGCGCATAGGATCCCTCCGTTGCTCCAGATTGGTGGTTTATCTGGTAGGATGCCCATTTGGGGAGAGGATCATGTGGAAGGCGTTTGGGAGGCTTCTAGCCGCTACAGGGAAGGTATATCCTCCGGGCTCGGGAGAACTCGAATCCCTCTGATTGTGTGACGGCGGTCGGGATTCTCGTTCAAATCTCGCCGCTCCGGATATACCTTCCCTTCCGCTTACCCAAGTGCCTCGC
>DASTWJ010000255.1:0-36883 GCA_035776695.1 Bacilli bacterium | reverse complement strand
GTCAGGCAGGTTACCCACGTGTTACTCACCCGTCCGCCGCTAAGCTTTGAGAGCAAGCTCTCTCCGCTTCGCTCGACTTGCATGTATTAGGCACGCCGCCAGCGTTCGTCCTGAGCCAGGATCAAACTCTCAATAAAAGTTAGTTCACTGACTCGAATCGATCTCGTTTCACTCGTTTAGTTTTCAAGGATCAATCAAATTTCAAACACTGTCGCTCAGCGGCGACGTTTATTAGACTAACACCTGCGAATCGGAAAGTCAACTGGAAAACTCAACTTTTTTCAAAGTCAGCCGATCCATTCATTTTCCTCCCCGCATCAACCGCGTCTCTCGCGGCGACAAGAAACATCTTACCACGCCCACACCGTGATCACCACTTCACCCGTGAAACAAACCCGAACAAACACATCGAACTCCTAAACAAACAACCACCCAAGCTCCTCCACTCGCCTTTTTACGCATGAAAAAGACGCCGGCCAATAGACCGACGCCTTCTCCTAAAGCAAAACATCCGTAAAACCGAGGAAGCGACTACTCCTCGTCCGTCTGCTTCTCTTCAATCTGCCACCGCAAGAACCCGTCGATGAACGCGTCGATCTCTCCGTCCATCACCGCTTGCACGTTGCCGACCTCGACACCGGTGCGGTGGTCCTTGACCATCGAGTACGGGTGGAACACGTAGGAACGGATCTGGCTGCCCCACGCAATGTCCTTCTGCTCACCGCGTAGCGCCGCCAGCTCCTCTTCCTGCTTCTTACGCTCCAGCTCATACAACTTCGCCGCCAACACCTTCATCGCCGCCGCACGGTTCTTGATCTGCGAGCGCTCCGATTGGCAGGTGACGACCACGCCGGTCGGGATGTGCGTGATCCGCACCGCCGAGTCGGTTGTGTTAATATGCTGACCGCCCGCGCCGGACGCCCGGTACGTGTCGATCTTCAAGTCGACTTCCCGAATCTCCGCCGCTTCCGTTTCGTCCATCTCCGGAATCACATCCATCGATGCGAACGACGTATGCCGACGCCCCGAGGCGTCAAACGGGGAGATCCGCACCAAACGGTGGACGCCCCGCTCCGCCTTCAGGTAGCCAAACGCGTTGTAGCCTTTGATCAACAGCGTCACGCTCTTGATCCCCGCCTCTTCCCCCGGCAGGTAGTCGAGCGTCTCAACCTTGAAGCCTCGCTGTTCCGCCCAACGCATATACATCCGCATCAGCATCGAAGCCCAATCCTGCGACTCCGTACCGCCCGCACCGGGGTGCAGTTCGAGGATCGCGTTATTCTTGTCATACGGCCCCGACAACAGGAGTTCCAACTCGAACTTGGCCAGCCGCTCCGTCAGTGAGGCCGAACCGGCCACCGCTTCTTGGAACAGAGCGTCGTCCTTCTCCTCCTGCGCCAGTTCGACCGTCACTTCGAGATCCTCGTAGTCGGCTTGAAACTTCTCCATCTGTTCCACGTTGCCTTTGAGCCCGTTGTTTTCGGAGATCACTTTCTGCGCCGCCTCCTGGTCATCCCAGAACGACGGGTCGCTCATCTTCTCCTCTAACTCCGCGATGCGCTTCTTTTTGCTTGGGAGGTCAAAGAGACCTCCCGATGTCCGCCAAGCGCTTGGCTGTATTTTGCAGCTCTTGCCGCAATTCTCCGAATGTCTGCATAGACATGATGCACCACTCCTAGACTTGCCTGAGATTCGCTGCTTGTCACAGCTTACTTGCTGGTGTTGTTGCGCTCGAGGTTGCCGTCTTCACCCGGCCCCATCGTCACCGTTTCCAAACCTTCCGTCACGCTGGTCGGTTGCACCACGCCCGCCACGTAGGACTTGAGCACGTAGGTGGTCACTTCTTCACGGATGCTGTGGATCATCATCTCGAACATCTCGAAACCTTCGAACTTGTAATCCATCAGCGGGTCGCGCTGGCCGTATGCGCGCAGGTGAATACCTTGGCGCAACTGCTCCATCGCGTCGATATGATCGATCCACTTGGAGTCGACCGCCCGCAACAGAATGACTTTTTCAAAGCGACGCATTTCCTCGCCAAGCAGTTCTTCGCGAGCCGCATACGCCTCTTCGACCTTGCCGTGCAACAGCTCGGCCATCTCTTCATGCGTCGCGAAACGCTTCAGCTCCTCCAAGGTCAACTGACCGTCGTTGAGGAAGCGCGACTCCATGTACTCGAGCAGCGCGTCGAGATCCCAGTCCTCCGGTACGACGTCCTGCGAGCAGTAGGTTTCGATCGTCGAGTCGACCAGTTCGTGAACCATGTCCTTGACAATGCCGGACACGTCTTCATTTTCGAGAATTTCCTTGCGTTGCTTGTAGATGACGAGACGCTGCTGGTTCATGACGTCGTCATACTTCAAGACATGCTTCCGAACGTCGAAGTTGTTGCCTTCGACTTTCTTCTGCGCGCTTTCGATGGCACGGGACACGAGACCCGACTGAATCGGCTGGTCTTCATCAAGACCCAGCTTCTCCATGATGCCCATGATGTTCTCCGAACCGAACAGGCGCATCAGATCGTCTTCCAGCGACAGGAAGAACTGCGACGAGCCTTTGTCACCTTGACGACCGGCACGACCGCGCAGCTGGTTGTCGATCCGACGGCTCTCATGCCGCTCGGTGCCGATGACGTGCAGACCGCCCAGTGCCTCGACGCCGTCGCCGAGCATGATGTCCGTACCGCGGCCCGCCATGTTGGTCGCAATCGTGACCGCGCCGTTTTGACCGGCCATCGCGACGATCTCCGCCTCGCGGTCGTGTTGCTTCGCGTTGAGGACTTCATGCGGGATCCCGAACTCCTTGAGCATCTGGGACAGGTACTCCGACTTCTCGATCGAGGTCGTGCCGACGAGCACCGGCTGGCCGTTCTTGTGGCGTTCCGCGATCTCACGCGATACCGCCTTGAACTTGCCCCGCACCGACTTGTACACGACATCCGCCATGTCGTCGCGCGCGTTCGGACGGTTGGTCGGAATCGTCACGACGTCCATGCCGTAGATCGAACGGAATTCCTCTTCCTCGGTCTTCGCCGTACCGGTCATGCCGGACAGCTTGTTGTAGCCGCGGAAGTAGTTTTGCAGGGTGATCGTCGCCAGCGTTTTGGATTCGTTCTGAATCCGCACGCCTTCTTTGGCCTCGATCGCTTGGTGCAGACCGTCCGAATAGCGGCGGCCGTGCATCAGACGTCCGGTGAACTCGTCGACGATGACGATCTCGTCTTCCTGGACCACGTAGTCCTTGTCGCGGTGCATGGTGACATGCGCCTTCAAGGCTTGGTTGACGTGGTGGTTGACCAGCATGTTCTCCTGATCGAACAGGTTCTCGATGCCGAAGTAACGCTCCGCCTTGCGCTGACCGTTATCGGACAGCGTGACCGACTTCGCCTTCTCGTCATAGGTGTAGTCGACCTCTTGACGCAGCCCCGACACGAAGATATTGGCCCGGAAATAATTCTCCGTCGATTTCTCCGCCTGACCCGAAATGATCAACGGCGTACGCGCTTCGTCGATCAAGATCGAGTCGACTTCGTCGATGATGCAGAAGTTCAACGGACGCTGCACCATGTCTTCCAGCGTCAACGCCATGTTGTCGCGCAGGAAGTCGAACCCGAACTCGTTGTTCGTGCCGTAGGTGATGTCGGCCGCATACGCCGCGCGCTTTTGCGCTTGGTCCAGACCGTTGCGGTTCAAGCCGACGGTCAAGCCGAGGAACTGGTGAATCTGCCCCATCTCCTCATAGCCGACGCGCGCGAGGTAATCGTTGACGGTGATGACGTGTACGCCTTGTCCCGCCAGCGCGTTCAGATAGGACGGCAGGGTCGCGACCAACGTCTTGCCCTCACCGGTGCGCATCTCGGCAATCCGACCTTGGTGCAAGGTGATACCGCCCATCAATTGCACGTCAAAATGACGCTTGTTCAAGACGCGCTTGCCGGCTTCCCGCACAACCGCGAACGCTTCCGGCAACAGGGAGTCGAGCGACTCGCCGTTTTGGTAACGCTCCTTGAATTCAAACGTCTTGCCACGCAGTTGCTCATCGCTCATGCCTTGTACTTCCTGCTCCAGCGAGTTGATCTTGTCCACAACTTTACGCAGCTTTTTTATTTCTCGCTCGTTGCTGTCTCCTACGATCTTTTTCAGGAGTCCCAACATCGAAGGATCACTCCTCTCCTATATGAACACATCCATCAGACGCTTTACCGTCTTAATATCAAATTGTATCACTACCAGTCCAATCCACACAACCTTGTCCACTAAATTGTAAGAATCATATGTAAATAACGGGTGACCGGCTTACAAGTCACCCGCCCTCTACCCTGCTCACAACAACTGGCGGCTCGTCGTGGTGCCTTCTTCCTGGTCACCCCGCACCACGCCGAACAGCAACCCGAGCACGACCGGCGTCCACCAGCCGCTCAGGCCGAGCGCGATCGCCCCCATCACGAGAATCGCGACGAGACCTTCCACCGCCCACGGATGCACGTAGAACGAGCGGCGCAGATTCCAGACGATGACTTGCGCCACCTTCAACACGACAAAAAACACGAGAACCTGCAAGATCCATTCCCAAAAGCTCATACGCTGTCACCTCCGTACCCCTAAGGTATGCGGAGGTGCTTGGGCAGGTGCCCCCTCATTCCGGCAAAATCATCGCTTGCAACAGCCCCAAGCCGCCGGAGACCAAACTCTGCCCGCCCATCAGGATCGGGATCGGCGCGTCCACCGCCGCCCGCACCAATTCACGCAGCCACGGGTCGGCAATCTCCTCATACAACCCCAAATCCGCGAAAAAACGATCTGCCTCTGATAACTCAAAGTCTATCACCGAACATTTGTTCTGTCCACCCTTTTCCGCCACTCGCCTCAACATCGCTTGGCGGTGCGCAAACAACACCCGCGTATCCATGAAAGCCGCCTGCGCCGTCCGGCTCAGTTCGGCAAAAAAAGCCGTCCAGCCGACCGCCTCCGCATACGCCCCGACCAACGAGCGGACCTCCCCGCGGGCGATCCGACCGAGCGCCTTCATCCCGCGCTCCTCCGAATAGAGCCGCAAACGCATCCCGACCGCCTGCGAAAACTGCTCCGCCGCCACCGGATGCACCCGCCCGATCATCGCCACATCCGGGTAGTCGTCTCCGCGCAGCAATTCGACCACCTCGCGCACCGGCACCCGATGCTCGATCGCCTTCACCGCCTCGCGCAACCGCTCGCCGGCCTGTCCATTCTCCGCCGCCAACACCGCATCAAACGGCGTGTCCACATCAAACGCATACGCCAACTCGCGCGAAAAATACCGCACAGAAAGCCCCGCCTGCCGCTCCAGCGCATGCCCGAACTCATTGTCGGTCGCACACGAGCGCACCCGCTCCAACGCCTCTGCAGGTCGGAACAGCACCAGATCAGGCGACAGGCGGTTGTTCTGCCACACCTCGCCCGCTTGCACCTGCCAGCGCACCTTCTCCACCTGCTCGTTTTGCAAAAAGGGCGCTGCGCTGCCTCCGAGCACCAAGACGGCCTCCTGCGCATCCCGCCGCTCGGCTCGCACCGCCGCCTGCACCTCCTGCAACCAATCGAACGCCGCACCGCTTGGCGTCTCTCGCACGCGAGCCCCGAGCGCCGCCGCCTGTTGCCGTAACGACTCCTCATCCGACAACACCAGTGCACAGACCCCCTCGACCGCAACCAATCGCTCGACGAGGTCCAACGCCAAAGCATAGCGTACCCTGTGCATCGCCCGTAGGATTCCCGATTCCGCCGGGAGGTATCCCCCCGCCAACACCACCGCCAGCACGTCCCATCACCCCTTTTCCCAATCAAATCGATCCAGTAGAAAAGGCCGACCACGGCGGGCCGGCCTTGTGTATATGAGATTGTATTACGCGTAGCTCGGTTCGATCAAGCCGTACGCCCCGTCCTTGCGGCGGTAGACGACGTTGACTTCTTCCGAATCCGCGTTGGAGAAAACGAAGAAATCATGCCCGAGAAGGTCCATCTGCATGATCGCCTCGTCGACATCCATCGGCTTGACCGCGAAACGCTTGACGCGCACGAGGTCGCTGTCCGCCTCCACGGTCGGCGCGAGAGCCACGGCGGCTTCGGCTTCGACGAACAGGGAGTGAATGCCTTCTTGCTTGAGGCGCTTGTTGATCTTGCTCTTATGCTTCTCGATCTGCTTCTCCAACTTGTCGGAGACCGTGTCGATCGAAGCATACATGTCGCTCGATTTTTCCTCCGCGCGGATCACGTAGCCGTTGATCGGCATGGTAACCTCGACGGCGTGCAGATCTTTCACCACCGAAAGGGTGACGGATACGGTGTGAACGGATGGAGCATTGAAGTACTTTTCCAGACGTCCGATCTTTTTCTCTACATATTGACGCAACGCCTCGGTCACATCGAGATGCTGGCCGCGAACTTGGATTTTCATGAAGTACTCCTCCCTTCTTACGTAGATATCTTATTCAAGACACCCCCTCCATACTCCTCCCCGAATTGACAAAATAGTCTAAAGAACCCCTCCAATCATCCGATTGGAGGGGTTCTTTTTGCGGATGCTATTTTGATCCGACTAGGCCCTGGTCACGTTCGCCGCTTGCGGCCCGCGAGTTCCTTCTACGATGTCAAACTCGACCGGGTCCCCTTCGTTCAGGCTCTTGAAACCTTCCGTCTGGATCGCCGAGTAGTGGACGAACACGTCCTCGCCATCTTCACGTTCGATGAAACCATAGCCCTTTTCGTTGTTGAACCATTTCACTCGTCCTTGCATGTGTACGTTAGCCTCCTACGCTGACCGCGGAACCTCCACCGCCGGTCAAGAAAAAATGGAATGTCCTTACCTGCTGAGGTTGGTATCTAGCATACTCCGGGACAGCCCATCTTATGCACGACGAAACGATGGAACAAACGAACTACAAGACTTTGGAGAGGAAGTTCTTCGTCCGTTCGTTTTGCGGGTTGCCAAACAGCTGCTCCGGCTTGCCCGCCTCCATGATGTAGCCTTGGTCCATGAAGAGGACGCGGTCGCCGACTTCCTTCGCGAACCCCATCTCATGGGTGACGACGACCATCGTCATCCCTTCCTGCGCCAACGACTTCATCACGTCGAGCACCTCGCCGACCATCTCCGGGTCGAGCGCCGATGTCGGCTCGTCAAACAGCATCACTTTCGGGTTCATCGCCAAGGCGCGAGCGATCGCCACCCGCTGCTGCTGACCGCCCGACAGTTGGCCGGGCAGGGCGTTCGCCTTGTCGCGCAGGCCGACTTTGCCAAGCAGCGCCAGCGCCTTTTTCTCCGCTTCCTGACGGCTGGTGCCGCGCACTTTCATCGGCGCCATCGTGATGTTGTTGAGCACCGTTTTATGCGGAAACAGGTTGAAGCGCTGGAAGACCATGCCGACTTCCTTGCGCACCTCGTTGATGTTTACCTTCGGGTCGGCGATGTTCTGTCCGATCACGTACACCTCGCCGGACGTAATCTCCTCCAACCGGTTCAAACAGCGCAGAAACGTCGACTTGCCCGAACCGGACGGCCCGATCACGCAGACCACTTCCCGCTCCTCGATCTCGCAATCCACGCCCTTCAGCACTTCCAAAGAACCGAACGACTTGTGCAGGTTCTTGACTTTGATCAAACTCATAGCGTTCCATACTTCCTTTCCAAGAACTTCACCACTTGCGCCAACACCATCGTCAAGACGAGGTACATCACAGCCAGTGTCAGGAACGGCTCCCACGCGAGGTAGGTCGCCCCTTGCATCATGTTCGCGTAGTAGGTCATCTCCGGCAGCGAGATCATCGCCAACAGGGAGGAGTCTTTGAGCAGCATGATCGCTTCATTGCCGAGCGGCGGCAGCATCCGGCGCACCGCTTGCGGCAGAATCACGCTGATCATCGTCTGCCCCTGCGTCATCCCCAGCGAGCGCGACGCTTCCATCTGCCCTTTGTCGATCGACTGAATCCCGGCGCGGAAGATCTCCGCGATGTACGCCCCCGCGTTTAGCGACAGGGCGATCGTCCCCGAAACGAACGGCACCATCGAGTGCCCGAAGATCGACGGCAACACCGCGTAGTGAATCAACAGAATCTGGACAAATAACGGCGTGCCTCGGAAAAACGTTACATACAAGTCCGGTACCAAACGCACGGCGCGATTTGTTGACAAGCGCCCCATCCCGGCAAACAGGCCGAGCAGGGTGCCGATCAGCACGGAGACCACGGTGATCTCCACGGTATACAGCGCCCCTTTTACAAACAGGGGGAAATATTCTTGTAAGGCATCCCAGCGAAACATGCAATCGCTCCTTTTGTTTCTCTTCCCTCTATCATAATGAATAATACGGAATATTTCAAATACTAGAGTGCACCAACCGAATCATTCGCGGCTCCGCAATGAAAATGCGCAGCCCGTCATACGGACCACGCATTTCGCTTCTCGTTTCCCCTCGGAAACGGTCGGATTAGAAACCGTATTGCTTTTGGATGTCTTCCAGCTTGCCGGAATCCTTGATCGCCGCGAGGCCGTCGTTCAGCTTCTTGAGCAGTTCGGTGTCTTCTTTTTTCAATGCGAAGCCGTATTGCTCTTTCTCGAACGTTTCGTCGATCACGGTCTTCAAGCCTTCCGCCCCGTTTTTCTTCACGTATTCCAGCACGACGCCGTTGTCGGCGACGACGCAATCCACGCCGCCGTTTTTCAGCTCGAGCAGCGCCAGCGGAGTCGTTTTGAAACGCTTGATGTTCGTGTTGTCTTGGCCGAACAGCTCGGAGACGGCTGTGTCGCCGGTGGTGGCGTTTTGCACGCCGATCTTTTTGCCTTCCAGGTCTTTGAGCGTCTTGAAGTTCTCGCCGTCTTTGAACACGAGCATCTGCGTCGCTTCAAAGTACGGATCGGTGAAAGCAAACGTCTTCTTGCGCTCTTCGGTGATCGATACGGCCGATGCGATGATGTCGCGCTCGCCGTTTTGCAACGCGATGAAGATGCCGTCCCAGCCGGTGTTTTCCCACTTCAGCTTGATGCCCGCTTCTTCAGCCACCGCGTTCAGCACGTCGACGTCATAGCCGACGATCTTGTCGTTCTCCATCCATTCAAACGGTGCGTACGCCGCATCGGTACCGACGACATACTCCGCCTTGTCCGCGCTGCCGCTTGTGTTGCTGGAGCAACCGGCTGCCACCAGGCCCATACCCAATACCATCGTGCTGACAAGCACAAGTGTTTTCCAAGATTTCATCGAAAATGTCCCCCTCAAACGTGTCTCTCTATTTGTCTGAATCTTACACTCTATTCTATATGATTCGAACGAAACTTGCATACAAGAAATAATAATACACACAACCATATAACTATGCAATAGAAAACTCAGGAAACGCCCACTTTTCCCAAAACAAAAAGCGCAACCCCTCTTGAAAAAGAAGAGATTGCGCCGGACGAACCTTAGATGTTTTGCATTGCATGTTCTTGCAACAGACGCTCAAAATCAGGTGCCGGTATCGGGCGGGAGAAGAGGAACCCTTGCATTTCGTTGCACGATTTGTCGCGCAGGTAGTTGAACTGCTCCTCCGTTTCCACCCCTTCGGCGATCACCTTCAGCTGCAAATTCTGCGCGAGGTAGATCACCGTGTTGACGATCGCCGCTTGGTACGGGTCGTTGACCAGCTCGCGGACGAACGATTGGTCGATCTTCAGCGTGGTGATCGGGAAGCGTTTCAAGTAGCTGAGCGACGAGTACCCGGTGCCGAAATCGTCGACCGAGATCTGCACGCCGAACGCCCGCAACTGCTCGAGCGTCTGCGAGGTGAACTCCACATCCTGCATCGTGATGCTCTCCGTGATCTCCAAATCGAGGAAGTGCGGGTCGAGCCCCGTCTCCTCCAGCGTCGCCATCACTTTCTCGACCAGGCTTTGCCGCTGAAACTGGCGGGCCGACAAGTTGACCGCCACCTGTAGCGGCGGGTATCCCGCGTCGATCCACGCCTTGGTCTGGCGGCAGGCGGTGTTCAGCACCCAATCGCCGATCGGCACGATCAAGCCGGTCTCCTCGGCGATCGGAATGAACACGCCGGGCGAGACCAACCCGAGCTCCGGGTGCCGCCAGCGAAGCAGCGCCTCCATCCCGACGATTCGCCCGCTGTTCATATCCACCCGCGGCTGGTAGAACAGCTCCAACTCGTCGCGGTCCAACGCATGGCGCAGGTCGTTCTCCAAGCTCAAGCGCTCCGCTCCCTGCCGGTCCATCGCCGGGCAGTAAAAGGCAAACGAATGGCGGCCCGCTTCCTTGGCCCGATACATCGCCGTATCCGCCAGTCGCATCAGCCCGTGTACCCCGTCCCCATCCTGCGGGAAGAGGGAGATGCCGATACTCGTCGTGGTATGCAGCTCGAACCCTTCGATCTGATACGGTAAGGAGATCGCTTCGTTCAGCCGCTCGGCCATCACCGCCGCTTCCGTCTGCTCGATGTTTCGCATCAGGATGGTGAACTCGTCGCCCCCCATCCGGGCGATCAGATCCTCCGGTCGCACCGTCGCCGTGATCCGATCCGCTACCTGTTTCAGCAACTGGTCACCCATCGAGTGACCAAGCGTATCGTTGACCACTTTGAAGCGGTCGAGGTCGAGAAACAGCACGGCCAGTTGCTCGCCGCTCTTCGCCGCTTCCTCGATCCCGAGCGTCACTTGGTCGTAGAACTTCAAGCGGTTGGGCAGGCCGGTCAGGTGGTCGTGGTACGCCATATGGTTGATGATCTCTTCCGCCTGCTTGCGTTCCGTGATGTCGCGAATGGCGATTACGCCGGCGTCGCGCCCTTGGTACAGACATTGTGTGCCGACCATCTCGGCTGCAAACTTCGTGCCGTCACGCCGCAGCCCGTAGATCTCATGCACCGTGTCGCTCTCGTCGAGACAGGTGCGAGAATCGGCATCCACCAGTTCCCGAACGGTCAGGCCGATCATCTGCTCCGGCTTGTAGCGGAACATCCGCGCAAACTGCTGATTGACCTCCATCACCTGTCCCTGCTCCACCGTGGCGATCCCTTCAAATGTCGCGTTCGACAGCTTGCGGAAGCGGTCTTCCCGCTCCTCCAGCTCTCTCTGATGCCGCCCCAGGCGGAACCGCTCCACCTGCTTTTGGAACAAGATCCAGTAGATCGTCTCCAGCGGGATAAACAGGGCGAGCAGGACGAACATCGTGTTGCGACGGGTCTCTGCGATCTTCTGTTCCCACTTGAGCGCATCATACTCGACGCCAAGCACCGAATCGACGCGCCCCGCCTCGTTGTAGATCGGCACGAACGCACCGATCGAGCGTCCCCAGCGATGCATCTGCGGCACATCTTCAAACGCTTGTTCCCCGTGAAACGCGGCATCCAACTGCGGGTTGTCCTCACCGACCGGCGTGCCGGGCAGAGTCGGTTCCTCACGCTCCCCGGAAATCTGGCCGTCATGGTTAAGGTCGACACCGGGGGAGGCCATGTAGACGTTTGTCCCCGTCAGCAGGCGACGCACCGTGTAGATGTTTTTGATGTCGGGGTGAATGTCCATCATCTTGCGCATCGTGTTGACGACCATCTTGTATTGCCGATCGTCGGCCCGGATGCCGAGAGAGACTTTTTCATGCCCGATCTTCTGGAGCTCGTGGGCCACAGTCGGGGCAATGCCGGAGACGACCGTCTTGTTGCGCTCCAACTCCTCGCGCCCGGCCTGATCGACCCAGAACCAGCCGACGACGATGACCGTTGTGATCACTAGCCCCGCCAGCAACGGGATGCGCCCCATATGAAACGCCTCATGCCCCGTCGCCTTCCGCCCGCGCAGGCCGATGCTGGACAGATGGCGGCGCATAAATAACTCCAACCCGAGAATAAAAGCAACGATCAGCAACACAAAGCTGATATAGTCCATATTCGCACTCAGAAACGTTCCCATTGATGATTGCATATAAAATTCCTCGCATTCGGAATTTATCCTACCTTCTCTTGTATTTATATTACCATGAACAAAGTAAGTGAGGTAGTTATTTTTACGTTTTCTGAACGCATTACATAACAAGTACTTGATTAACTACCGAACCAACTTACGAAACCGGCACCAAAAAAGGCATCGGAAGTCGCTCCGACGCCTTAACAACCCTACATTCCCGATTTACTTCACCACAAACGTGTCCAACAACACCGGCGTGATCGTTCCTTCCACCCCGGCCGCCACGACCAAGAGCAGCACGACCAGCCAAGAGACTTTGAGGATCTCCTTCCAGACAAAACCGAAGCTCTGCAGACGCGTCTTGTCCGGCAGCGGCACGATCAGCACCTTCCCGAGCTTCAACCCGAACGCCGCCGCGATAAACAGGGCCGGCAGCTCGAAGATCCCATGCGGCAACAGCCCGAACAGCATCGTCTCCCAGAAACTCGTGCCCGCCCCGGTCGAATTGACGACCGCGCCGACGACCATGCCGTTGGACAGCAACATGAACACCGTCGGGAAGCACAGCGGGATCCCGAACAACAGCATCGCCAGCGCCGCTTGCAGGTTGTTCAAGAAGATCAGTTCCGAGATCCGCCACGGGCCGGCATCCTCCCCGATCTTGTCGGCCAAGCCCTCCAACTTGTCGAGAGAGGCCTGCAACAGCGACTGCAGCTCCTCCGTAAACACCGCGCCCAGCACCCAGCCGAGCAGAAACACGGCAAACGCCGCCGCCAGATAGCGACCGTTCGCCTGCAACACGCCAAACGCACTTCTCATCCCCGACACTCCTTCCCAGCACCCCTTTTTGCATACGGCTTGTTCGCATAAACAGACGAGCTTTTCCATAGAGTAAAAGAGGACTTTCACCGCGAACAACCCTACATACGGAGGTGCAACAACTTTGCGTACTCATCGTAAACTCTCGCGCCAAGTCAAACAGATCGGCGTCCTCGCCACGGCGGTGCTGCTCTTGATGGGCGTGCTGTACTCCCAAGTGGATCTCACCCCTGTCACCACCGACGCGCAGGCGATTCCGGCCGCCAAACAACAGCAACAACTGGACGCCTTGATCTCCAAAGGCGCGATCTACAAGATCAACACCGACAAGAAGATCGTCTCCCTCACCTTCGACATCTCCTGGGGCGAGAAGGCGCCCGGCCCGATCCTCGACATTTTGGAAAAAAAGGGCGTGAAGAAAGCGACCTTCTTCCTCTCCGGACCGTGGACCGCGTCCCACCCGGAGATCGCCAAACGGATCAAATCGCTCGGCTACGAGATCGGCAACCACGGCCAACGCCATGACGATTTCCCGAAATACAACAACGCCTGGATCACCGAGCAGGTCGGCAAATCGGAGCAGATCATCAAAGACGTCACCGGCGTGAAAACCAAGCTGATCCGCACCCCGAACGGCGCTTTCGACAAGCGCGTCGTCGACCACCTGAACAAGATGGGCTACACCGTGATTCAGTGGAACACCGACTCTCGCGACTGGATGCGCCCCGGCCCCGACAAGATCGTCAAGCGCGTGCTCGACAAAGCGGTGCCCGGCGACATCATCCTGATGCACGCTTCCGACTCGGCGCTTCAGACGATCGACGCCCTACCTCGGATCATCGACGGCCTGCGCAAAGACGGCTACGAGTTCCTCACCGTCTCCGAACTGCTGTCCAACGCCCGCGTCAAATCGAACCCGCAATAAACAACGGCCCTCACCGCTTTGGTGAGGGCTGTTTCAATAGACGCGTGTATTGGAAAAGCAAGTACAGGTTGCAACCGATCAGGATCAGACCGATCAGATTGGTCTGCAATTCGGCACCCGACTTCAGCGCCACGAACCATTCCAAGACGGTGAACCCGTAGAGGAAGAACACGGCCGGAATGAACGAACGCCCGCCGGAGACTCGCGCCTTGAAAAACGCGCCGACCAGCGCGACCGCCAGCGGCCACGTCGCAAACCCGATATACGGCCACACGCTGCCTTCGCCACCGCCAAACCCCAAGTAGCGAAAATACACCATGTCGAAGAAAACCAAGACGATCAACAACACCTGAATCGCCAGCCACATGCCGAACGTCACGAAGTTGCGCATCGTGAAGTTGAGCGTCAGATAGGCCCAGAAGCCCATCATCGACGTCGCCGACAGGAAGCCGCCGGTGATCAGGCCGAAGACCACGGAGATGTGAAACAGACCGGACAGCGCCGCGAGCAGGCCGAGCGCCATGCCCACCACCGCCGTCGTCCCAAACAAAAACCAAAACTTGCGCAGATTCATAGCAAGCCTCCATCATTCTTATCCAATCAAAACTCCCTCTATCATAACACAAACCTCCAACAACTGGCTTGCCAAACTTCCGTATACAACCTGCCGATTGACCGCAAAATAAGCCCATCATCATTTCAAAAGGGGGGTGACGCCTGTATGACACGTACAAGCAAACATCCTTGGAAGATCGGACTGGCCGCTCTCGCCCTCATCGTCTCCTGTTCGGCCGTCTACGGCTGCGGCGGTTCCGGGTCAGCCCAAGGTGGCGGCTCCGGCGGCGGGGCTGAGGAAGCCGAGGCTTCGGGCAACTACAACGAGACCAAATCGATGGTCCTCGACATCCTGCATACCAAAGAAGGCATGGACGCGCTCAAAGACATCGTCCGCGACCCGACGTTCAAACAGTCGCTGGCGATCAACGAAGCGGACGTGCAATTGGCGATGGTCAAGGCGCTGACCGACGGCTCGGCCCATCTGACCCTGCAAGAGCAGATGAAAAACCCGAAGTTCGCCACCGCTCTTGCCAAATCGTTTCAAAAAGACAACGAGAAGATGCTCAAAGAGCTGATGAAAGACCCCGAGTATCAAGAGATGATGCTCACCTTGCTCAAGTCGCCGGAGTTCTCCAAGAACCTCTACGACCTGATGAAAACGCCCGACTACCGCAAGCAGACGATGACGATCATGACCCAAGCGTTACAAAATCCCGAATTCCGCCTGATGTTCATGGAGCTGATCAAGGAAGCCATCGCCCAAGGGGCATCCGAGCGCACCCCGAACGAGAAAAAGATGTCCGGGCAAGAAAGCGGCGGTCAAGAAGATCAGCAGAAGAAACAAGAAGGCGGCGAAGACGAACAGAAGAAGAAGGAAGAAGGCGGCGGCGACGAAGGCGGTGGAGGCGGAGGTTAATCAAAAAAAGGACCTGCTTTTCGCGGCTCTCCCGTCGAAAGGCAGGTCTTAATTTGTACGTGCATGGTTTTCGAGTGACGCTTACTGACCGGTCATGACGGAAGCGAGTACGCGGCGACCGATCGTCTTCGCCAGACGGGCGTAGACTTCCCCCTGCGGCGAATCGGACGCATAGATCGCGTCCCCGGTCGGTTCGGTCATCGGGATCTGCTCGAGCAAGTCGGTCTTCAGCTCCAACGCGAGGCGTTCGCCGCCGCCTTGACCGAACAAGTGGTATTTCTTGCCCCCGACTTCAAAGAACGACATGTTTTCCACCACGCCGATGATCTCATGGTTCGTGTTGATCGCCATCGTCCCCGCTCTCGCAGCCACCTCGGTCGCGTTCGACTGCGGTGTGGTCACGATGATCTCCTTGCTCTTCGGCAAGAGCTGATGCACGTCGAGCGCCATGTCCCCGGTGCCCGGCGGCATATCGAGCAGCATGATGTCGAGATCGCCCCAATGCACTTCCGCGAAGAAGTTGCGGAACATCTTGCCGAGCATCGGCCCGCGCCAGATGACCGGACGGTTGTCCGGCACGAAGAAGTGCATCGAGATGATCTTTACGTCATGCTTGACCACCGGGAGCAGCATGTTGTCGATCAGCGTAGGCTTCTGATCGCCAATGCCGAAGATGCCCGGGATCGAGAAGCCGTAGATATCCGCATCGATCACGCCGACGCGATACCCTTGACGAGCCAGCGCGACGGCGAGGTTGGCGGTGACGGTCGATTTGCCGACGCCGCCTTTGCCCGATGCGACGGCGATAAATTGCGTCTTGGTGTTCGGGTTGAGCAACGGAGGCATCTTCTGCTCCGCTTGCGGACCTTGCAGCACTTCGCGAAACTTCGCGCGCTCCGCATCGGTCATCGTGCCGAGCTTCAGGTCGTACGAAGACAACCCTTCCACCTTGTTCAACGCTTCCCGCACATCCGAATCGATCTTGTTGCGCAGCGGACAGCCGCTGATCGTCAGCACGACTTCGACGTTGGCGTGCGCACCTTCGATTTCGACATGGCGCACCATGCCCAGCTCGACGATGCTTTTATGTACTTCAGGGTCTTGTACCGGACGCAGAGCGTCCAGAATCGCCTGTTTGGTTACCATACTGCCACCTCCTGAGATTGACCTTCCTAGTATACCACAAACGCCGCAGCGGGCTGTGTAACGCGCCTCACGACATCATCGCTCATCAAGCGGCTCCTATTGTTCCGCATAATAGGCCAGAATGCCTTTGTACACGCCAAAAGCCAGTGTGTCCTGGTACTTGTCCGTCTTCATCTTCGCCGCTTCTTCCGCATTGGACAGAAAGCCCAGTTCGACGAGAGCGCCGACTTTCTCGCTGCGCTTGAGCAGGTAAATGTTGTCCTGCGCCTTGGCCACCCGTTTGCTGCCGGTGGTGTCCATCAACGCTTCTTGTATCTTTTTCGCCAACTCTTCGCTCTCCTCATACGCCGAGTTGTAAAACGTTTGCGCCCCGAACCACTTTTGCGAACCGATCGCGTTGCAGTGCAAGGAGATCAACAGGTCGGCATCCGATTCGCGCACCACCCGCGCCCGTTCGCGCAAGTCTTCATTTTTCCGGCGGGAATAGCCTTTGGTCTGGGGTTCGGCGAGGTCGGTATCCGTTTCCCGTACCATCACGACTTGCGCCCCCGCCTGTTGCAGCATGTCGCGCAGTTTCAAAGAGACCGGCAACGTCACCTGCTTCTCCAAGAGACCCGACTCGGCCACCGCCCCGGGGTCGACGCCGCCATGCCCCGCATCGATCACGATCACCTGTCCTTTTAACGGAAACGTCGAAGTCCACGACGGTTCGCTCACCCAGCGACCGATCCCGAGGTACAACCCCAACGACCCAATGATGAAAAAAACAACCATGACGCCAAAGCGCCAGACCGGCATCCGTTTGCCCGCATTGCTCATGCCTCCCGTGCCCCCTTGCTCACTCTTGTCCTCAATCGAATGTATGCAAGACGGCATAAAAAAAGAAGGACAGCCCATAAGGGTTGTCCTTCTTTCGGCAGAAAACTGTCGATTAACGCTTGGAGAATTGCGGTGCGCGACGAGCAGCTTTGAGGCCGTATTTCTTACGTTCTTTCATGCGCGGATCGCGGGTCAGGAAGCCTGCGCGCTTGAGAGCGCCACGCAGTTCCGGATCAGCTTTCAGCAGCGCACGAGCGATGCCGTGACGGATCGCGCCGGCTTGGCCGGACATGCCGCCACCTTTAACGTTGGTGATGACATCGTATTTGCCGAGAGTTTCGGTCAACACGCCCGGCTGTTTCACGATCAGCTTCAGGGTTTCGAGACCGCCGAAGTATTCGTCCATCGTACGACGGTTGATGACAACATTGCCTTCGCCCGGAACGAGGCGTACGCGAGCTACAGAGTGCTTACGACGGCCAGTTCCCCAGTATTGTACTTGTGCCAATGGGTTCTACCTCCTCTTACTTTGTTTCCCAAACGGTCGGTTTTTGAGCTTCGTGCGGATGCTCGGAACCTGCATATACACGCAGCTTGGTCAGTTGTTGACGGCCGAGAGAGGTATGCGGGAGCATACCCTTGATCGCGCTGAACAGAACGCGCTCCGGCTTGGTTGCCAGCATTTGAGCTGCAGTGGTTTCTTTCAGACCGCCCGGATACAGAGAGTGACGGTAGTAGATTTTGTTTTGGAGCTTCTTACCGGTGAAGACCACCTTCTCCGCGTTGATGACGATGACGAAATCGCCGGTGTCAACGTGCGGGGTGAATTCCGGTTTATGCTTACCACGAAGGATGCTTGCGACTTCAGTTGCCAAACGACCTACGGTTTTACCGGTAGCGTCGATGATGTACCATTTGCGTTCCACAGAGCTGGAATTAGCCATGTAGGTAGTACGCATAGGGGATTCCCTCCTCATGCTTGGTGTATTTATCGGCCGGGGCTAGCTAGTGGGAGTAGCTTTCAGTGGCTTTAAAATACCAAAGTAATTATATCCGACACATCAAGTAAAGTCAAGATGTCTCAGGCGTATAAAACTTCCCACATCGTCAAGCCGTGTGCGGGCGCCGTCACCCCGGCACGGGTGCGATCACAAGCGGCCAAGATCGCCGGCATCTCCTCCGGATCGATCTTGCCGCGCCCCACATCAAGCAGCGTCCCTGCGATGATCCGCACCATGTTGTAGAGAAAGCCTTCGCCGCGGCACGTGATGGTCAGCGAATCGCCTTCCACTTCCACCTCCACCGCATGCAACAGGCGCACTTTGTCCTCTACGGGCGTATTCGCCGCACAAAACGAAGTAAAATCATGGCGGCCTACCAGTGCCCCGGCCGCTTCGGTCATCGATTCGATGCGCAACGGATACGGGAAATGGTAGCTGTAGTGCCGCGTGAACACGTTCGGCACATGGCCGCAGTCGATCCGGTAGCGATAGACCTTGCCCTTGGCGTTAAAGCGGGCATGCCAATCGGACGGCATTTCCTCCGCCGCGAGCACCACCAGATCGTCCGGCAGGCGTACGTTGGCCGCAATCGGCCATTTGTCGAGCGGGATGTTGACCGCGGTGTGAAAGTTGATCACTTGCCCGCGGGCATGCACGCCGGCATCCGTACGCCCCGAACCGATCACCGAAACGGAGTGGCCGACCACTCGTTCCAATGTTTCTTGAAGAACACCCTGCACCGTTCGCAGGTTCGGTTGTATTTGAAACCCATGAAAGTTCGTGCCATCATAGGCGACCGTCAGCTTGATGTTTCGCATGTGACCTCCGCACTTTGAAAAAACAGTTCGCAACAGACAAACGAGGCTTGCCGGAAGCCCAGCAAACCTCGCACAACGACCTCGCGCCAATCACCTCGAGATGAGGGAATTACTCGACGAGTTCGATGAATACCATCGGAGCACCGTCACCACGACGCGGACCGATTTTCATGATGCGGGTGTAGCCGCCTTTGCGCTCGGTGAAGCGCGGAGCGATTTCGGAGAACAGCTTTTGCACGGCGTCTTGGTTGGTTGCTTCGTCAGCGATTTCCGGGCGGACGATGGCAGCCACTTGACGGCGAGCGTGCAGGTCACCACGCTTTGCCAGCGTGATCAGCTTTTCAGCTACCTTGCGAATTTCTTTCGCTTTCGCTTCGGTGGTTTGAATGCGCTCGTAGATGAACAGGTCGGTGACCAGGCTCTTGAACAGAGCTTTACGGTTACCGGTACGGCGGTTCAGCTTTCTGTATGCCATTCGGTTTCCCTCCTTCTCAAGAAACTCTCTTCTCTCGTGTCAAACTAGTCCTCTTTACGCAGCCCGAGGCCGAGTTCTTCCAGTTTCTCCTGGACCTCTTCCAAAGACTTGCGACCGAGGTTGCGGACCTTCATCATCTCTTCTTCCGTCTTCGAGCAGAGCTCTTGAACGGTGTTGATGCCGGCGCGCTTCAAGCAGTTGTAGGAACGAACGGAAAGCTCCAGCTCTTCGATCGTCATCTCCAGCACTTTTTCTTTCTTGTCGTCTTCCTTCTCGATCATGATCTCCGTGTCGCGAACCTTATCGGTCAGGCCCACGAACAACATGAGGTGTTCGGTCAGGATTTTCGCGCCGAGAGAGACCGCTTCGTCCGGTCGGATGCTACCATCCGTCCAAACCTCGAGGGTTAGCTTATCGTAGTTGGTTACCTGTCCGACACGGGTGTTTTCCACCGTGTAGTTGACGCGTTCGATCGGGGTGTAGATGGAGTCGATCGGAATCACGCCGATCTCCATGTCCTCGGTCTTGTTGCCATCAGCCGGCACGTAGCCGCGGCCACGATTTGCAGACAGTTCCATGTAGAGCTTCGCGCCTTCTTCCAAAGTCGCGATGTGCAGATCCTGGTTGAGAATATCAACGTCGGAGTCCACACGGATGTCGGCGCCGGTGATTTCACCAGGACCTTCCGCATCGATCGTCAGCATCTTTTCCTCGTCGGAATGGATTTTCAAGGAAAGCCGCTTGAGATTCAGAATGATCTCCGTGGTATCTTCGACGACACCGGGGATGGTGGAGAATTCGTGCAGAACGCCTTCGATCTTCACCGTCGTTACTGCGGCCCCCGGCAAGGAGGACAGCAGGATCCGGCGCAGCGAGTTTCCGAGGGTGGTCCCGTAACCTCGCTCCAACGGTTCCACGACGAATTTTCCATACTTGCCATCTTCGGTGATTTCAACAGTCTCAATGCTCGGCTTTTCAATTTCGATCATTCACGTAACCCTCCTTCTCGACAACTCGAACATTCCGGTGACTTGCGTAGCTGAGGGTGAATAGTCGTTCAGCCGCTTCCAGATGTTCTTGATGGCGGAAACGTGGCGAGTATTTTGGATAAATGTACCCCTACCAGTGTGTCTGATTCCACACAGGATTATACTCGCCTGCTAAAAGTTTCCGTGCATCAAAGAACAGAGGACGAAGCGCCAGCGTTACACGCGGCGGCGCTTCGGAGGACGACAACCGTTGTGCGGGATCGGAGTTACGTCTTTGATCATCGAAACTTCGAGACCTGCAGCTTGCAGTGCACGGATCGCAGCTTCACGGCCGGAACCCGGGCCCTTGACGAATACTTCGCAAGACTTCAGACCATGTTCCATCGCCGTTTTGGCAGCGGATTCCGCAGCCAGCTGAGCAGCGAACGGAGTGGACTTACGGGAGCCCTTGAAGCCGGAGCCGCCGGCAGTCGCCCAAGAGATCGCGTTGCCTTGCACGTCGGTGATGGTCACGATGGTGTTGTTGAAAGTGGACTTGATATGCGCTACGCCAACTTCGATGTTCTTACGGTCACGACGTTTGGTACGAGTAGCAGCTTTACCACGTGCTTTCACTTTTGCCATGTTCAATTTCCCCCCTTATCGATTACTTTTTCTTGCCTGCTACGGTTTTGCGCGGACCTTTACGGGTACGAGCGTTGGTCTTGGTGCGTTGACCGCGAACCGGCAGACCACGACGGTGACGGATGCCACGGTAGGACCCGATTTCGATCAGGCGCTTGATGTTCAGAGCGATTTCACGGCGGAGGTCGCCCTCAACCTTGATGTTCTTGTCGATGTGTTCACGCAGCTTGTTGACTTCGTCTTCGGTCAGATCGCGAACGCGAGTGTCCTTGTTCACGCCGGTAGCTTCGAGAACTTTGTTCGAAGTGTTGCGGCCGATGCCGAAGATGTAGGTCAGTGCGATTTCGACGCGCTTGTCACGCGGCAAGTCGATACCTGCAATACGTGCCATGTGCTTTACACCTCCCGAGATTGTGAGTGAATATGCGATGCACCGCTAGCGGTGCCTGATGTTGCTTAACCTTGCTTTTGCTTGTGTTTCGGATTTTCGCAGATAACCATAACGGCACCCTTGCGACGAATGATCTTGCATTTCTCGCAGATGGGCTTAACAGAAGGCCGTACCTTCATCGCGAACTCCTCCTATCCGTAAGTCCTTATTTGTAGCGGTAGGTAATCCGGCCACGCGTCAGGTCGTACGGAGACAACTCGACGGTCACACGGTCCCCCGGCAGAATCCGGATGTAGTGCATGCGAATCTTGCCCGATACGTGTGCAAGCACTTGGTGTCCGTTCTCCAGTTCCACTTTGAACATTGCGTTGGGCAGGGGCTCGACTACTTTGCCCTCTACCTCGATGACATCATCTTTTGCCACTTGGCAACACTTCCTTTCTCCGCTTCACTTTGCTTGTAAAGTTCCTTTTCCCATCCGCTATTCTACGCGATGCGCCTACAGTTTGGTGAGAATTTCAGGTCCGTTCTCACCGACAGCCACGGTGTGTTCAAAGTGGGCGGATAGCAATCCGTCCGCTGTGACTACCGTCCAGTCATCCTGCAGCGTGCGCGTATGGAAGCGGCCAACGTTGACCATCGGTTCGATCGCCAGCGTCATGCCCTTTTTCAGTCGCGGTCCCTTGGCGGGCGGACCGTAGTTGGGGATGGACGGGTCTTCATGCATTTGCCGACCGATTCCATGGCCGACAAACTCACGTACGACGGAGAACCCATGCGATTCGACGTAGGTCTGCACCGCATGACCGATATCGGAGAGACGGTTGCCTTCACGTGCCTGTTCGAGTCCTTTGTAAAGACTCGCTTCGGTTACGTCGAGCAACTTGCGAGCCGTCTCGCTGATCTCGCCAACGGCGTATGTCCAGGCCGAGTCCCCATGAAAGCCATGGATGTTGGCCCCGATGTCGATCGAGATGATGTCGCCCTCTTGGAGGGTGAGATCACCGGGAATGCCATGAACGATCACATCGTTGACGGAAGCACAGATGGAAGCCGGATACCCATGGTATCCCTTGAAGGAAGGAAGCGCACCTTGTTTGCGGATGAACTCATCTGCAATCTGGTCGAGTTCCTTCGTGGTGATGCCCGGTTGAACCGCACGTTGCAGCTCTTGGTGTGTCAATGCCACAATCCGTCCTGCCTCGCGCATCAGATCCAGCTCTGCTTCGGACTTACTGACGATCATTCCACACCTCGTAGAATGGAAGCGATATCGCTGTATACGTCCTCGATAGCTTTTTCACCATCGAGCGTTTTCAGCAGATCCTTGGCTTCGTAGTAAGCCAAAATCGGCTCAGACTGCTTGATGTTGACGTCCAGTCGGGTTGCTACCACATCTTCGGTATCATCCGAACGTTGGTACAAATCGCCGCCACACTTGTCACATTTCCCTTCCACAGCCGGCGGGTTGAACATGACGTGGTAGGTGGCGCCGCAGGATTTGCAGATCCGCCGTCCGGTCAAACGCGGCATCAGCAGTTCCTTATCCACATGCAGGTTGATCACGACGTCGATCTTGCGGCCGAGACCTTCCAACATGGTGTCGAGCGCTTCCGCTTGCGCCAGTGTGCGCGGGAAGCCATCGAGCAGGAACCCCTTTTGCGCATCCGGCTTTTGCAGCCGTTCGCGCACGATGCCGATAGTCACTTCGTCAGGAACGAGTTGCCCTTGGTCCATGAAGGATTTCGCCTTCAGGCCCAGCGGGGTCTCCTCTGCAATCGCCGCCCGGAACATGTCTCCCGTGGAGACGTGGGGGATACCGAACTCGGAGACGATGCGTTCAGCCTGTGTCCCTTTGCCTGCACCGGGCAGGCCCATGAAGATCACTTGCATCTTCTGTTTCCCTCCCTGTTCGCGGCTCTATCGGCTCTTGATAAAGCCTTTATAGTGGCGTTGCAGCAGTCGGCTTTCCACTTGTTTCATCGTTTCAAGCGCGACCCCGACGACGATCAGAAGACCGGTACCGCCGAAATACAACTGCAAACCTGTCGCACTCATGAAGACGACCGGCAAAGCGGTAATCGCGGCCAAGAACAGTGCGCCGGTCACCGTAATGCGGTTCATGACACGAGTGATAAACAGTTCGGTCGGTTTACCAGGGCGAATGCCCGGGATGAAACCGCCGTTTTTCTTCATCCCATCCGCCATCTGCTCAGGGTTGACCTGTACAAACGTGTAGAAGTAGGTGAAGAAAATGATCAAAACTACTTCCAACGCAACGTAGAGCGGTCGTCCGAAGTTCATCTCACGCAAGATCCAGTCGGAGACGACGTTGCCCGAGGTCCACTGTGCGATCGTGACCGGGAACATCAGCAACGAGGATGCGAAGATGACCGGGATGACGCCTGCTGCGTTTACTTTCAACGGGATGTGCGTGGACTGCCCACCATACATTTTGCGCCCAACGACACGTTTGGCATACTGTACCGGTACGCGACGCACACCTTGTTGGATGAAAACAATGCCCGCAAAGAGCAGGATAACGCCGATCAGCAACAAACCGAGCTTCACGAACGCCATACCGTACTGCTCAACATCGACAAACCATGTGTTGTAGATCGTCATCGCACCGCGTTCGACGCCGGCGATGATACCCGCGAAGATCAGAATCGAAATACCGTTTCCGATCCCCTTCTCCGTGATCTGTTCACCCAACCACATCAGAAATGCGGTGCCGGCCGTCAGCGTAAGCGCGATCAACGCGTAGCTGGACCAGGAGGTGTCTACGATCAAACCTGCAGCCATGGAATTGAAGGTCATCGAAAGACCGATCGCTTGGACGAGGCCGAGGACGATTGTGCCGTAGCGGGTGATCTGTGCGAGCTTTTTCCGTCCGGCATCCCCTTCTTTGGACCATTCCTCAAACTTCGGAATGACGCCCATTTGAAGGAGCTGCACGATGATCGACGCCGTGATGTAAGGCGTGATCGACATCGCAAAGATCGAGAAGTTCTGCAACGCGCCGCCGGAGAATGCGTTCAACATGCCGAAGAACGCATTGTTCCCAAGATCAGCGAGCGCTTTTGCATTTACATTCGGGACCGGGATGAAACTCCCGATCCGGAAGATAAGAATGGCCAACAAGGTAAACAGAATGCGGTTGCGCAAATCCGATACTTTCCAGATGTTGGCGATCGTTGTAAACATTAGATCACCTCAGCCTTACCGCCAGCAGCCTCGATCTTTTCGATCGCCGACTTGGAGAAAGCCTGTGCTTGTACGGTAAGACCAACAGTCAGTTCGCCGTTGCCGAGAACTTTTACGCCGTCTTTGAGGTTCTTGATGATGTTCTTTTCTTTCAGCAGCTCCGGAGTAACAACGGTGCCAGCTTCAAACAGGTTGAGCTTGGACACGTTGAGTTCCGCGTAGACGGTCGCGAAGCGAGCGTTGTTGAAGCCGCGCTTCGGCAGACGCTTGATCAACGGGGTTTGACCACCCTCAAAGCCCGGGCGTACGCCACCGCCCGAACGAGCGTTTTGGCCTTTGTGACCTTTGCCAGCCGTCTTGCCGGTGCCAGAACCGATGCCGCGGCCTACACGCTTACGTACGTGCTTGGCACCTTCAGCCGGTTTGAGTTCGTGCAATTTCATCTCTGTGCACCTCCTCTATTTGCAAGTTCCGTGATTATGCTTCGAGTTCTTTCACTTCGACCAGGTGCGAAACCTTGTTGACCATGCCGCGGATTTGCGGCGTGTCGTTGTGCACGACCGTTTGGTTCAGCTTGCGCAGACCAAGGGTGCGAACGGTTACGCGTTGATCTTCCGGACGACCGATCGGGCTTTTCTTGAGGGTAACTTCCAACTTTGCCATTGTAATTTCCCCTCCTTAACCCAGGATTTCTTCCAAAGACTTACCACGCAGTTTCGCAACGTGCTCCGGGTGCTTCAAGCGGTTGAGACCGTCGAGAGTTGCGTTAACCATGTTCATGGAGTTGGAAGAGCCGAGAGATTTAGTCAGGATGTCCTTCACGCCTGCCAGTTCGAGAACGGCACGTGCCGGGCCACCTGCGATCACACCGGTACCTTCTTTAGCCGGTTTGATCAGAACCTTGCCAGCGCCGAAGCGACCAAGCACTTCGTGCGGAACGGTGGTGCCGACCAACGGTACACGGATCAGGTTTTTCTTCGCATCTTCGATGCCTTTACGGATAGCTTCCGGAACTTCGGCAGCTTTGCCGAGGCCAGCGCCTACAACGCCATTGCCGTCACCGACGATGACCAGCGCGGAGAAGCTGAAGCGACGACCGCCCTTAACGACTTTCGCGACACGGTTGATCGCGACGACTTTTTCGGACAGTTCGAGAGAGTTCGGATCGATACGCATGGGTTTCCCTCCTTCTTGCGGAAATTAGAATTCCAGACCAGCTTCGCGAGCAGCGTCTGCCAGTGCTTGAATGCGGCCATGGTACAGGTAGCCACCACGGTCGAATACGACTTCCTTGATGCCTTTTTCTACCGCACGCTTGGCAAGCAGTTCGCCAACCTTGGTTGCAGCGTCGATGTTGCCACCGTTTTCGATAGCACCTTTCAGTTCCGGGTCCACGGTGGAAGCGGAAACGATGGTTACGCCTTGGGTGTCATCGATCACTTGTGCGTAGATATGCTTGGAAGAACGGAATACGTTCAGGCGCGGACGGAGCGTGGTGCCTGCGATTTTCTTACGAACGCGCAGGTGACGACGTTTCCGAGCTTTGTTCTTGTCAGCTTTGGTGATCATCTGGGTTTCACTCCCTTCATGCTACGAGTGTGAGTCGATTACTTCTTACCGGTTTTACCAACCTTACGGCGGATGATTTCACCTTCGTACTTGATCCCTTTGCCTTTGTACGGCTCCGGTTCACGCAGGCCACGGATCTGAGCAGCCACTTGGCCGACGCGTTCCTTGTTGATGCCCTTGATGACCAATTTGGTCGGGGCCGGAACGTCGATTTCGATGCCTTCTTCCGGAACGATTTCAACCGGATGGGAGAAACCGAGGGACAAAGTGACTTTGTTACCTGCTTTCGCTGCACGGTAACCTACACCAACCAGTTCCAAGTTCTTTTCGAAGCCCTTGGATACGCCCTCAACCATGTTGTTGAGAACCGCACGAGTCGTACCGTGCATGGTGCGGTGCAATTTATTTTCGGACGGACGTTCTACGATCACTTGGTTGCCTTCAACCTTGATGACCATGTCCTTGTGGAATTCACGAGTCAAGGTGCCTTTCGGACCTTTCACGGTAACAACGTTGCCGTTTTGGGTCAGTTCAACACCGGTAGCCAATTCGATCGGCTTTTTACCAACGCGAGACATTCGTTACACCTCCATTCTCGTCAAACGTTTCTTACCAAACGTAGCAGAGCACTTCGCCGCCAACTTTTTGGCGACGCGCTTCTTTATCGGTCATGATACCATTCGAAGTCGAGAGTACCGCGATGCCGAGGCCGCCCAGTACGCGCGGGATTTCGGTCGCCTTCGCGTACACGCGGAGACCCGGCTTCGAGATGCGCTTCAGACCGGTGATGACGCGCTCGTTGTGCGCCCCGTACTTCAGGAATACGCGGATGACACCTTGCTTGTTGTCCGGAATGAACTCAGCGTCACGGATGAAGCCTTCGCTCTTCAGGATTTCAGCGAGTGCGCGCTTCATGTTAGAGCCCGGGATCTCTACTTTTTCGTGGCCCACAGTGTTCGCATTGCGGATGCGAGTGAGCATATCTGCAATCGGGTCAGTCATAACCATGAGTGATAAACCTCCTTCCCTAAGCTCTGAGTATTACCAGCTTGCTTTCTTTACGCCAGGCAGTTGGCCTTTGTAAGCCAGTTCACGGAAGCAAATCCGGCAGATGCCGAACTTCCGCAAAACCGAGTGCGGACGTCCGCATACACGGCAACGAGTGTATGCGCGAGTGCTGAACTTAGGCGTACGTTGTTGCTTGATTTTCATAGCCTTACGAGCCAATGTCCATTCCTCCTGTTCTTTTTGCGGAATTAAGCTTGACGGAACGGTGCGCCCATGGATTTCAAGAATTCACGAGCTTCTTCGTCGGTGTGGGCAGTGGTGACGAACACGATGTCCATACCACGAACCTTGTCGATCTTATCGTACTCAACCTCCGGGAAGATCAGCTGTTCTTTCAGACCGAGGGTGTAGTTGCCACGGCCGTCGAACGCCTTCGGAGAGATACCGCGGAAGTCACGAACGCGCGGGAGTGCGAAGTTGAACAGTTTGTCGAGGAAGTGCCACATACGGTCGCCGCGCAGGGTTACTTTTGCGCCGATCGGCATGCCTTCACGGATCTTAAAGCCCGCGATGGACTTCTTCGCCTTGGTGATAACCGGCTTTTGACCGGAGATCAGTTCCAAGTCAGCTACTGCTGCGTCCAGAACTTTCGCGTTTGCAACCGCCTCGCCAAGACCCATGTTAATGACGATCTTTTCGAGTTTCGGAACTTGCATCACGGATTGGTAGCCGAACTTTTGCATCAGAGCCGGAACGACTTCTTTTTTGTACATATCTTGCAAACGTGCCACGATGGTTTACCTCCTTTCCCGAACGATTACTTGTCGAGGGTTTCGCCGGACTTCTTCGCGTAACGAACCTTGGTGCCGTCGTTCAAGATCTTCTTACCGACACGAGTCGCTTCGCCGGTCTTCGGATCGACGATCATCACGTTGGAAGCATGGACCGGCGCTTCCTTTTCAATGATGCCGCCTTGCGGGTTGGCTTGGTTCGGGCGGGTGTGGCGCTTCACGATGTTGACGCCTTCCACCAATACGCGGTTATCAGCCGGGTATGCAGCCAGGATCTGGCCTTTTTTGCCTTTATCTTTGCCGGAGATCACGAGAACCGTATCTCCTTTTTTAACGTGCAATTTCGCCATTGCGGTTACACCTCCTCAGGTGTTACTACCTGAACTTTTCGATTAGAGCACTTCAGGTGCGAGGGAAATGATCTTCATGAAGTCTTTTTCACGAAGTTCACGAGCAACCGGCCCGAAGATACGAGTGCCGCGCGGGGACTTGTCTTCCTTGATGATGACCGCTGCGTTTTCGTCAAAACGGATGTAGGAGCCGTCTTTGCGACGCATACCCTTGCGGGAACGAACGATTACAGCCTTTACTACATCGCCCTTTTTGACAACGCCTCCGGGTGTTGCGCTTTTCACGGAAGCAACGATGATGTCGCCGATATTTGCAGACTTGCGGTTAGAACCGCCGAGGACGCGGAAGCACATGATTTCTTTCGCGCCAGAGTTGTCAGCAACAACGAGACGGGATTGCGGTTGAATCACGTCAGGTACCTCCCTTCAAGATACGATCTTCTATACCCGACCATGGAATTAGAGGATGATTGCTTCCTCAACAACTTCGACCAGGCGCCAGCGCTTGTCTTTGGACAGCGGACGGGTCTCCATGATTTTTACGATATCACCGATTTTGGCGGTGTTGTTTTCGTCGTGCGCTTTAAACTTCTTGGTGACTTTCACCAACTTGCCGTACAAGGGGTGTTTCTTCTGTTCTTCAACAGCAACAACGATGGTTTTGTCCATCTTGTCGGAAACAACTTTGCCGGTACGGACTTTACGATAGTTGCGATCGCTCATCGTAATCCTCCTTTCCAACCGTGGTTAGTTAACCGATCCCCAGTTCGCGCTCGCGGAGGATGGTTTTTGCGCGTGCGATGTCCTTGCGAACTTCGCGGATACGCATCGGGTTGTCAAGCTGTCCAGTCGCAAGTTGGAAGCGCAGGTTGAAAAGCTCGTCTTTCAACTCGTTGATTTTGGTTTCAATCTCGACGGTGGACAAGTCACGGATGTTATTAGCTTTCATCTGCCTCACCACCCACTTCTTCACGTTTTACAAACTTGCACTTTACAGGCAGTTTGTGCATTGCAAGACGCAGCGCTTCGCGAGCCGTCTCTTCCGGTACGCCAGCCAGTTCGAACATGACGCGACCCGGTTTTACTACAGCAACCCACTTCTCCGGAGAACCTTTACCTGCACCCATGCGGGTTTCGGCCGGTTTCGCGGTAACCGGTTTGCTCGGGAAAATCTTGATCCAAACTTTACCGCCACGGCGGATGTAACGAGTCATCGCAATACGGGCAGCCTCGATTTGACGGTTGGTGATCCAAGCCGGTTCGAGAGCTTGCAGACCGTATTCGCCAAAGCTGACTTTCTCGCCACCTTTGGTGCGACCTTTCATGTGACCGCGTTGTTCTTTGCGGTGCTTCACACGTTTCGGCAACAACATGTCTTACTTACCCCCTTCTTCAGCGACTTGTTTCTTAGCCGCGCGGGTGGGCAGGACTTCGCCGCGGTAGATCCACACTTTTACGCCGATACGGCCGTAAGTGGTGTGAGCCTCTGCAGTTGCGTAGTCGATGTCAGCACGCAGGGTATGAAGCGGAACGGTGCCTTCGGAGTACCCTTCAGTACGCGCGATCTCTGCGCCGCCCAGACGACCGGATACTTGAATCTTGATACCTTTAGCGCCAGCGCGCATGGTACGTTGGATCGATTGCTTCATCGCACGACGGAAGGCGATGCGGCGCTCGAGTTGTTGCGCGACGTTTTGTGCAACGAGTGCAGCGTTCACGTCCGGAGATTTGATCTCCGCGATGTTGATGTGTACACGCTTGCCGGTCATTTGGTTCAGGGAGTTGCGCAGCGCGTCTACTTCCGTGCCGCCCTTACCGATAACCATGCCCGGTTTCGCGGTGTGGATGGTGATGTTGACGCGGTTTGCAGCGCGCTCGATTTCGACCGCGGAAACGGAAGCGTCCTTCAAGCGGTTCAGAACGTATTCACGAACCTTGATGTCTTCGTGGAGCAGTTCGGTGTAGTCCTTCTTGTTTGCGTACCATTTCGATTCCCAATCGCGAATGACGCCAATGCGAAGGCCTACGGGGTTAACCTTTTGTCCCATCCGTTATCCCTCCTTCTTTATTTCTTTTCGCCTACAACCACGGTGATGTGGCTGGTGCGTTTATGAATACGGAATGCACGGCCTTGTGCGCGCGGACGGAAACGCTTGAGAGTCGGTCCTTGATCCACGAACACTTCGGAGACGTACAGGTTGTCGAGGTCCAGGTTGTAGTTGTGGTCTGCATTCGCCAGGGCGGAGTTCAGAACCTTTTCAACAACCGGGGACGCTGCTTTGGGAGTATGCTTCAGGATCGCGATCGCTTCGCCGACCTTCTTGCCGCGGATCAAATCCACAACCAGACGGACTTTGCGAGGAGCGATGCGAACAGTGCGAGCTACTGCTTTCGCTTGCATGGAATAACCTCCTCTCTACCGAAGGAAAATATTAACGGCGGCCAGACTTTTTCTCGTCAGCACCGTGACCTTTGTAGGTACGAGTCGGCGCGAATTCGCCGAGCTTGTGACCTACCATGTCCTCAGATACGTACACCGGCACGTGTTTACGACCATCGTAAACTGCGAACGTGTGACCGATGAAGTCCGGGAAGATGGTGGAACGGCGAGACCAGGTTTTGATCACTTTCTTGTCGCCTGCTTCGTTCATCGCCTCAACTTTTTTCATGAGGTGATCGTCAACAAACGGTCCTTTCTTCAGAGAACGACCCATTAGAGTACCTCCTTCCGCTAAGCGATCGCGAGATTACTTCTTGCGTCCGCGAACGATATATTTGTTGGAAGCCTTGTTCTTCTTGCGAGTCTTCTTGCCGAGGGTCGGTTTGCCCCACGGAGACATCGGAGACTTGCGGCCGATCGGAGCGCGACCTTCACCACCACCGTGCGGGTGATCGTTCGGGTTCATAACAACACCGCGGACGGTCGGGCGGATGCCCTTATGACGGTTGCGGCCTGCTTTACCGATGTTGACCAGTTCGTGATCCAGGTTGCCGACTTGGCCGACGGTTGCGCGGCACTCGGCACGGATCAGGCGAACTTCGCCGGAAGCCAGACGAACGTGGCAGTACTCGCCTTCTTTTGCGAGCAATTGAGCTTCTGCACCTGCAGCGCGAGCGATTTGACCGCCCTTGCCCGGCTTCAGCTCGATGTTGTGGATCATGGTACCGACCGGGATGTTAGCGAGCGGCATTGCGTTGCCGACTTTGATGTCCACACCTGCGCCGGATTGAACAGTCATGCCGACTTTCAAACCAACCGGAGCGAGGATGTAGCGCTTTTCGCCATCCGCGTAGTTCAGGAGCGCGATGAAAGCGGAACGGTTCGGATCGTACTCAACAGTAGCGACGCGAGCCGGAACGCCGTCTTTGTTACGCTTGAAGTCGATAACACGGTACTTGCGTTTTACGCCGCCGCCATGGTGACGAACGGTGATTTTCCCTTGGTTGTTACGACCGCCTTTGCCGTGCAGCGGTTCCAGAAGGGATTTTTCCGGTTTATCAGTGGTGATCTCTTCATAGGTCAGAACCGTCATGAAGCGGCGACCCGGAGACGTGGGTTTGTACTTCTTGATACCCATTGGTGTCCCTCCTTCTTAAGTGGCTTAGATTAAGCGCCTTCGAAGAAGTTCAGCGGCTTGGAATCCGAAGTCAGCGTAACGACCGCTTTCTTCCACTCGGAAGTGCGACCTACGTAACGGCCCATGCGCTTTTGTTTCGACGGTACACGCAAAGTGTTAACTTTAGCGACTTTTACGCCGAAGATCTCTTCGATTGCAGCTTTGATTTCGGTCTTGTTCGCCCGAAGATCAACTTCAAAAGCAAACTTGTTTTCTTCCATCAGGTCAGTGGAACGCTCGGTGATGACCGGGCGCTTGATGATGTCGCGCGGGTTCTTATGCATTATGCGAACACCTCCTCGACTTTAGCCACTGCGTCTTTGGTGATGACGAGTGCGTCGTGGTGCAGCAGATCCAGAACGTTGATACCGGTAGCTTCGACAGTTTTTACACCCGGGATGTTACGAGCGGAGAGTGCGAGGTTCGCATCTTGCTCGGCGGAAACAACCAGAGCTTTTTTGCCGATCTTCAGGTTGTTGAGGATCTTCACCATGTCTTTGGTTTTCGGTGCATCCAGCGTCAGAGTGTCCAGAACGATGATCTCGTTTGCGTTCACTTTGGAAGCGAGCGCGGACTTGAGCGCCAGACGACGAACTTTCTTCGGAAGCTTGTACGCGTAGGAACGCGGAGTCGGACCGAAGACGGTACCGCCGCCAACCCATTGAGGGGAGCGGATGGAACCTTGACGAGCGCGGCCGGTGCCTTTTTGGCGCCACGGCTTGCGACCACCGCCACGAACTTCGGAACGGTTTTTCACGTCATGAGTACCTGCACGCAGGGAAGCTTGTTGCATGACAACTGCTTCATGCAGGACTGCAGCGTTCGGGGTGATCCCGAACACGGTTTCGGACAATTCAATCTCGCCGACTTGTTCGCCGGAGATGTTGTATACAGCCACTTTCGGCATGTGTGTTTCCTCCTTTCCTCAAGAAGTCAGGTTATTTACCGGACTTAACCGCAGTTTTCACGGTTACGAAGGTGTTTTTCGGACCCGGTACAGAACCCTTCACCAGCAGCAGGTTGCGCTCAGTGTCAACCTTTACGATTTCGAGGTTTTGTACGGTAACGCGCTCGCCGCCCATACGGCCCGGCAAGGTTTGACCTTTAAATACACGCGCCGGGTTGATTGCGCCCAAGGAACCCGGACGACGGTGATAACGGGAACCGTGTGCCATCGGCCCACGCGATTGGTTGTGGCGCTTGATCGCACCCGCGAAGCCTTTGCCCTTCGATACGCCGACTACGTCGACGATGTCGCCAGCCGCGAATACGTCAGCCTTCAACTCTTGTCCGACTTCATAAGCGGACAGATCCACACCGCGCAGTTCACGAACGTAGCGCTTGGGAGTGGTGTTCGCTTTGGTCGCGTGACCTTGAGCAGGTTTGTTGGCGTTCTTCTTGTCTGCGAAGCCGATTTGCACCGCTTCGTAGCCATCGTTCGCCAGGTCTTTCTTTTGGAGAACAACGTTCGGGCCCGCTTCGATCACGGTAACCGGTACTACGTTGCCTTCTTCGGTAAACACCTGAGTCATACCCAGTTTGCGTCCCAAGATACCTTTCATGTGTGACACCTCCCTAGTTAGAAGATAGATTACAGTTTGATCTCAATGTCAACGCCGGACGGCAGGTCCAGACGCATCAGTGCATCAACAGTTTGCGGAGTCGGGTTCACGATGTCGATCAGGCGCTTATGAGTGCGCATTTCGAACTGCTCGCGAGAATCCTTGTACTTGTGCGGTGCACGCAGGATGGTGATGATCGACTTCTCGGTCGGAAGCGGGATCGGACCAGATACGGATGCACCGGAACGCTTAGCGGTGTCCACGATCTTCTCAGCGGAAGTGTCAAGAATCTTGTGGTCATACGCTTTCAAGCGGATACGGATCTTCTGTTTTGCCATATGTTTTCCCTCCTTTTTCGCCCATTTGAATTGGACATACTCCGCGATAATTTACCTGATTGGTACCGCATATGGCGTAATCGGCACTTCAGCAACCTATCGCATCATCGCAGTCAAAGACCAACAATATGAAAGTATACTACTTCGAAGCCAAAAACACAAGCACCAGTGCCGGGTGTTTCATTTTTTTATACTAGAACTTTTTGGAGAACCAGTGTTTATGATACACACGAGCGTGTTGTCTTGATGACCGAAGCACACTTTAGTTATTTTAGAGGAAAAGCCGCAAAAAGTCAAAGGGAAATCGCATAGAAATTTTTCCGCGAGTGGGATGTTGTTTCTTATTAGGAAGAAACGGAATGATTCGCAGCTGCGAGTCGCATAAAAAAGGAACGAGTCGCGAGGACTCGTCCCTGTTTTTTGCGTATCGCAAAAGCGAAAGTTACGCGATGATGGAAGCTACAACGCCCGCGCCAACGGTGCGGCCGCCTTCGCGAACTGCGAAGCGGGTACCTTCTTCGAGAGCGATCGGGGAGATCAGCTCAACTTCAACGGTAACGTTGTCGCCCGGCATTACCATTTCAGTGCCTTCCGGCAGCTGAACGATACCGGTAACGTCGGTGGTACGAACGTAGAACTGCGGACGGTAACCTTGGAAGAACGGGGTGTGACGACCGCCCTCTTCCTTGGTCAGTACGTAGATCTCTGCGTTGAACTTGGTGTGCGGCTTGATGGAAGCCGGCTTGCAGAGAACTTGGCCGCGCTCGATGTCGTTGCGGTCGACACCACGGAGCAGAGCACCGATGTTGTCACCCGCTTGAGCGGAGTCGAGCAGCTTGCGGAACATCTCGATACCGGTAGCAACGGTCTTGCGGGTTTCTTCTTGGATGCCGACGATTTCGATCTCGTCGCCAACTTTCAGAACGCCACGCTCTACACGACCGGTAGCAACGGTACCACGGCCGGTGATGGTGAATACGTCCTCGACCGGCATCAGGAACGGCTTGTCGGTTTCACGAGTCGGTTCCGGGATGTAGGAGTCAACAGCTGCCATCAGTTCGTCGATGCGAGCAGCCCAAGCGTCGTCGCCTTCGAGAGCTTTCAGAGCGGAGCCTTTGATAACCGGGATGTCGTCGCCCGGGAAGTCGTACTCGGACAGCAGGTCACGGATTTCCATTTCAACCAGCTCGAGCAGTTCTTCGTCGTCAACCATGTCGCACTTGTTCATGAAAACAACGATGTGCGGAACGCCTACTTGGCGGGACAGCAGGATGTGCTCGCGGGTTTGCGGCATCGGGCCGTCAGCAGCGGATACAACGAGGATCGCGCCGTCCATTTGAGCAGCACCGGTGATCATGTTCTTAACGTAGTCGGCATGTCCCGGGCAGTCAACGTGAGCGTAGTGACGAGAGTCGGTTTCGTACTCGACGTGAGCGGTGTTGATGGTGATACCGCGCTCGCGCTCTTCCGGCGCTTTGTCGATGGAGTCATACGCCATTGCTTGTGCGCCACCGGTCTTGGACAGGTGGGTGGTGATCGCAGCGGTCAGAGTGGTTTTACCGTGGTCGACGTGACCGATGGTACCAATGTTAACGTGCGGCTTGTTACGTTCGAATTTAGCTTTTGCCATTGGATTTCAACTCCTATTTTCGGTATAAATTACTCGCCTTTGTTTTTGGCGATGATTTCTTGCGTGATCGATTTCGGCGCTTCTTCGAAGGAAGCGAATTCCATCGAGTAAACACCACGGCCTTGGGTACGGGAACGCAGAGAAGTTGCGTAACCGAACATTTCGGACAGCGGAACGAAACCGCGGATAACTTGTGCACCTGCACGTGCTTCCATGCCTTCGACACGGCCACGGCGGGAGTTGATGTCACCCATGATATCGCCCATATACTCTTCCGGAACGGTTACTTCAACCTTCATCATCGGTTCGAGAACGACCGGAGAAGCCTTCAAAGCACCAGCTTTCAGCGCCATGGAACCAGCGATCTTAAACGCCATCTCAGAGGAGTCGACGTCGTGGTAGGAACCATCGACGAGGGACGCCTTGACGTCGATCAGCGGGTAGCCGGCGAGAATGCCGTTTTGCATCGCTTCCTGGATACCGTTGTCAACCGCCGGGATGTATTCACGCGGAACCACGCCGCCGACGATTTTGTTCTCGAATACGTAGCCGGTGCCACGCTCGAGCGGTTCCAGTTCAAGCCAAACGTGACCGAACTGACCTTTACCACCGGACTGGCGGACGAATTTGCCCTCGATCTTGACCTTGGAGGTGATCGCTTCTTTGTAAGCAACTTGCGGCTTACCAACGTTCGCCTCTACCTTGAACTCGCGCTGCAGGCGGTCAACGATGATCTCGAGGTGCAACTCACCCATGCCGGAGATGATCGTTTGACCGGTCTCCTGGTCGGTGAAGGTTTTGAAGGTCGGGTCTTCTTCTGCCAGCTTGGACAGTGCGATACCCATTTTGTCTTGGTCGCCTTTGGACTTCGGCTCAAGAGACAGGGAGATAACCGGTTCCGGGAATTCCATGGATTCGAGGATAACGACGCTCTTCTCATCACACAGAGTATCACCAGTGGTGGTATCTTTCAAGCCCACTGCGGAAGCGATGTCGCCCGAGTAAACGGTTTGGATCTCTTCGCGGTGGTTTGCGTGCATCTGCAGGATACGGCCGATGCGTTCGCGCTTGCCCTTGGTGGAGTTCAGCACGTAGGAACCGGAGTTGAGAACGCCGGAGTATACGCGGAAGAACGCCAGTTTACCGACATAGGGGTCGGTCATGATCTTGAACGCCAGAGCGGAGAACGGCTCTTCGTCGGACGACTTGCGCTCGACTTCGGTGCCATCTTCGGTAACGCCCTTGATCGCCGGAACGTCGATCGGCGCCGGCATGTAATCTACAACTGCGTCCAGCATTTGCTGTACGCCTTTGTTCTTATAGGAAGAACCGCAGAGAACCGGGATGATCTGAACGTTGACGACGCCCTTGCGCAGAGCGGTTTTGATCTCCGGGATGGTGATCTCTTCGCCCTCGA
>DASTWJ010000254.1:0-5620 GCA_035776695.1 Bacilli bacterium | reverse complement strand
CGGGCTCGGGAGAACTCGAATCCCTCTGATTGTGGGAAGGCGGTCGGGATTCTCGTTCTGATCTCGCCCTACGGATATACCTCCCCTTCCGCTTGCCTTGGTGGCAGGCGGAGCGGGTGCCTCAGCGGTTGGGATGTGAGGCGGTCGGGGGGAGTCGACATCGACATTATTTCCTAGGAAATGTTGTCGATTTTGTTGGTTGCCATTCGCGCCGCGAATGCCTCGGCTAGAAGGGTGTTGAGGGCTTTCGCGCAGGTTTGGTCGGGGTCGCGGAGGGCCGAGAATTCTGTCAGCTCAAGGGCGATAACCCGCCTGTCGGCGAGAAGGGTCGACATGGTCTGCTGGGCTTCTGACAGAAAGAGCCCCACTTGGGAGGGCTCATACGCCGCCGGCATGTCCCCTTTGTGCATGACGTCAATGTCGAAGTGAACGAGGATCTTCGCCCTGTCGGGCAAGTCCGACAAGGTTTGGCGCAACGTCTCGACAATCCCCTGCCGACGCAACCGGTTGTAATCGATGCTCTCGATGCCTAGTCCATCCTCCGGTTCTTCATGATGGCCGATGACTTTTACGTGGCTCGCGTCAAAGCCTTGCGGCTTCGGCCACCATTGGGTGTCGGAGAGGAGGAAGTATAGACCCATCGCAGCCGCTCCGACGCAGTTGTCTGCCTTGGGCTGGTAGGTGTCGACGTGCCCGTCGACGACGAGGACGTAGAGGTCGTCGCCGTGTTGGCGATGCAGGGCATCGACACTGCCGACGATGAGGGAGCAGTCGCCGCCGAGGAGCAGGGTGAAGGTGTCGTCGGTGTGTTGGAAGAAGTTATCGCCCGCTTGGGTCAGGGCGCCCCAGATCATGCGCGGGGCCGGCCAGTGACGGATCGGCGGAATGTTGTGGCGCGGTTGGGCTTCGGGGAGCGGAAGGTCGCCGAGGTCGTTCAGGCGGATGCCTTTTTCGGCAAGGGTGGGAATCAGGCCCGCAGCTCGCAGGTGCTTAGGCGCGAGTTCGGTGCCGGAGTATTCGCCGCCGGCCCAGCTGGGGATGCCGAGAAGTTGGATGTGCATAGGGGTTCCTCCTGTCGGTTGGTCTTCTAGGTACCACAGTAGCATAAGTTGGAAGGAGATGACAGCCCACTTGCCGCCGCGCATGTGGTGTTTTTTGTAGAAAGGACGAGCGCTGGTGCAAGGGTGCGGAGGAGGGAGCGGGATGCGGTTGTGGGCCGGTTTGGATGTGGGGGGAACCACGATGAAGGCCGCTGTTTTGACGGACGAGGGTCACGTTGTCGCGAGGTTGGAGCGGGATACGGAGGCGTGGCGCGGGACGGAGGCCGTGTTGGATCGGATGGTGTTGTTGGTCCGGGAGGTTGTACGCAAGGCGGGTGGACGTTTTCAAGAGCTGGGCGGCGTAGGGGTCGGCTTGCCCGCGTTTCTGGACTTCGAGCGCGGGGTGGTGGTAGAGGCGATCAATATCGGGTGGCGGGATGTTCCGATTGTGCGGGAGTTGAGGCGGCGATTCGGCGACATCCCGTTTGCGGTGGACAACGATGCGAATGCGGCGGCGATCGGGGAGGCGTTTCTGGGAGCGGGGAAAGGGTTTTCGTCTGCGCTTTGTTTGACGTTGGGGACGGGGATCGGGAGCGGTCTTGTGGTCGAGGGGAGGTTGTGGCACGGTTCGACGGGTATGGCGGGAGAGATCGGGCACATTACGGTCGATCCGAAGGGGCGCTGGTGCAATTGCGGGCGCAGAGGATGCTTGGAGACGATCGCCTCGGCAACCGGGATTGTGCGGGAGGTGCAAGAGAGGCTGGCGCAGGCGGAGCGGACGCTGGATGCGCGGCAGGTGTTTCAGGCGGCCGCCGCAGGCGATCCGGTGGCGCAGGGGGCGGTGGATACGGCGATCGATCGGCTGGGGTTTGTGTTGGCGAATGTGGGGGCGACGGTGAATCCGCAGGTGATGGTGGTCGGGGGCGGGGTGTCGGCGGGGGGGGAGCGGTTGTTGTTTCCGTTGCGGGCGGCGTTTGCTCGCTATGCGTTGCCAAGGGTGCTGAAGGGGACGACGATTCGGTTGGCTCAGTTGGGCAAGGAGGCGGGGGTCATCGGGGCCGCTTTGTTGCAAAAGGGGGACAGTCATGACACAATGGGGGGAGTTGAATAATCGGTCAAAGGCAGGTGTGACAGATGGGCGATCGGGTGTCCCTCACTCGGCGGGAAGTTCGTGAACGGGAGCGCGAGGAGAGCCGGCGTCAGGATTTTTCGGCGTTGGTCAGGGCGCATGTTCGGGAGCGCGATCAGGAGCGTTGTGTGCTCTGTGGGAAGCCGGGACGTGAGGTACATCATATCATTCCCAGAGCTCAAGGCGGTCTGGGGACGGCGGACAATGGGGTCTGCCTGGATGCTCGCTGTCATCATGAGGCGCATCGTTCGAAGCAGGTGGCGAAACGCCTGTTGCGGTACCGCGAGCGTGTGCTGTTGCCGGTGTATGGGCTGTCGTCGCCATCGCACTATGTGTGGCTCGATCCGTTGGATGGGGATCGCTGCCGCTGTGGCGGGACGGTGGTGGACGGGAGTTGTTCGGAACTGTGTGGGCTCGTGTTGCCGACGGATGCTCGAACGGATGCCTGACCGAGGGAGAGGAGTTTGGTGTTGTGGCAGTACGCAATGAAATCGGGTTTATGGAAGAGAGTTTGGATGCGATCCTCGGCAAGCAGCTTCATCTGGAGGTAAATGCGGTCGGGGTGGATGATTATGATGCGTTCCATCTGTTTGAGGTGGACGGTACGCATTATCTGCTCTGCTTGAGTGTGTCGGAAGGGCGCAACGGGTTCTTGATGAAGGTTGAGGATCTCGGCGGCGGCTGGTACACGATCAAGGACATCGAGGACGATGCGGAATGGGAGCGCGCGAAGGCCGCTTCCCACTGGCAAGACCATACGCCTGTGGTACATCGCTAGTCTCGATGACAAGGCAAAGTCGAGAGAAAGTGAAAGGCACTTCCCTGAAGAGGGGAGTGCCTTTTGTGTTTGCATGCGACCGGTTCACGGTCTAGCAGGTGACGAATGGAATTGTTATGGAAACTAGTGCCGGAACGAGAGGGCGAGGTCGAGGAGGTGCTCGTCTTCGTCGAAGGCGGCGATGTCCGCGTTGCCGTTGCCGTCGAAGTCGGCGCTGTAGGCGATGCGGTCGCCGCGCGCCCACGGGCCGAAGCGGTTGTCGAGCGGCGTGAGGGCTCCTTGCGCGTCGGAGCTGTAGATTTGCCACAGCCCTTCGTGGGCGTCGTTGATGATGACGTCGGAGCGTCCGTCGCCGTTGGTGTCGCGCAGTAAGACTTGGGCGTTTTCGTCAGGTGTGTCGTATGTTGTGATGTGCGCTGGCGTAAAGGTGATATCGCCGTCTTTGAAGAACGGGACGAGCAGTTTCTTGTCGGGACGATGCAGAAGCACGTCAGTTCGACCGTCGCCGTTGAGGTCGCCCGTTTGGAAATCGGATGACTCGGGCAGGTGCATCACGGCTTGCGGTGCTCGCCACGAACCTTTTTCCTGAACGATGGCCAGCAGTTGGTCGTTCTGTTGCACCAGCAGGTCATCCGCGCCGTCGCCGTTGAGGTCGGCGGCGGTGAGGTTCTTGCTTGTGGTCGGCAGGTTGAGCAGGTCGCGACCCGCTTCGAAGCGGTAGCCGTTGGAGCGGAACCAGCGGACGTGGATGAAGTTCGGCTGATAGGCGATCAGGTCTCGGCGGCCGTCGCCGTCGATGTCGCCAAGCAAGAGTCGGTCGTCCGCCTTGAACGATTCGGTCAGCCAGTTCTCCGGACGCTTCTGCGATTGGTTGCGCGGCCAGTCGTAGGTGCCCGGGTAGCGGTCGATCCGATCACCCGAGCGGGTCAGGATGTCGTCGCTCCCGTCACCGTCGACGTCGCCGAGCAGCAGGTCGGACGGCTTGGTTCCCAGCGGCAGTTCGATGCGGTGCGCGGGGGAGAACGGTACGATGTCGTACAGGGTCATCCAGCGGTAGTTCTCTTCGCGAAAGCCTGCGACCAACTTGTGCAGGTGCGAGACGCTGTCCGCTTTGTAGCGGTATTCGGGAATGCCGTCCTGCAGCACCGGCCGACCTTGGTCGTCGAGCACCGGTTCGAGGAACGGGAATTCCAAGAACGGGTGGTAGAACATCGCCGCCAGCCCGCGATAGGTCGGCAGGCGGTCGAGGATCTTGGTGACGCTCTCGGCGTTCTGGACATAGGAGAGCGGCGCCGGGATGTAGACGGAGCCCAAGGTGGTGCGACCGGTGGTATTTTCGTCTTCGTAGACGTTCAGGTCGCGCAAGGAGCGCAGGGAATGCCAGTCCGGCTGGTACAGAAGCCCGACGTAGGAGCGGAAGACTTCTTCCTGTTCCCGCGTGTCGTGGTAGTGCGGCGATTCCCAGAAGGCAGGGGTCAGGTGCGCTTGTTCAAACGCGTTCAAGCTCTTGGAGATCCGCTCCCTCGCATAGGGGGCGGTCGCGGTCTCCGGCTCGTTTTCGACGTCGAATTCGAAGCCGGTGCCGGTGTTCTGGTTGTTGCCGGGCATCTGTTTGTCGCCATATTGGTGCGAGTAGCCGTGCATGCCGATCACGGCGCCTTTTCGTTCCGCTTGTTGTAGCAGGGTGATGAATTGACGGACATGTTCGTCCGGTTGCGGGTCGTCGATGCCTTTTTCAAACCACGTGCCGTCCTTCTGCAAGGTCTTCGCTCGCGAGATCAGGGCGATGTGGTAGGGGACTTGTTCTTGTTCGAGGTATTCCATCACGGCGCGAAGTCTGCCCAACCCCTCGGGCGAGGAGTAGGAGGCGCCGGGCGAGATGTCTTCCAGCCGCAGCAGGGCATGGTGCCGATCCGTATTGGGAAATGCGTTCGTGTGAACCGGGGTGTCGATGGGGACGAGGATCGCTGCGGCCAGCAAGAGGGCAAGCCAGATTTTTTTCATCAAAAGAATCCCTTTCTTCTTTAGAAACTTCCTAGAAAACATGTCTCTCTTCACTTTGCCTTGCTTCGGTTCATTCGTCAAGATTAAAGAAAACTTAAAATATTGCCCTTGTTCTGCTTAGGAGAACATGGTATAGATAAAGGGAGGAACCTACGAACTAAAGGAGATTATCATTGTGAATAAATGGATGGGAAAAGGGCTGCTGGCCCTGTTGCTTTTCGTATGGCTGCTTCCGTTTACCGCGTCCGCTCACGATAACAGCGCCGGGTATTCGGATATCACGGTGGAAGCGGATCGGGTGACGATGCATGTGTTTCTGGAGCAGATCTTCCTGCTCGACGTGGCGCATTTGCCGTGGGACGGCAGCGAGTTCGACGAGGCGTACATGGATGCACACCGCGAACAGATGGACAAGTCGGTCAAGCCGGAGCTGCGAGTGGTCGCGGACGGGAAGAACCTCCAAGCGCAGACGGACGCCGTCAAGTTGAGTGACCGCGGCGGCATCACCTATGTCGAATTCGATTACACCTACCAAGCGGACAAGCCGATCGAGGGCTTGGCGATCACGAACAATCTGTATGTCCGCCACAACCCCGACACGCATACGAACTTTGCGACGATCACGGTCGGGGATCAGCAGACGGAGTTTATTTTCGAATCGACGAAGCG